>NZ_JBZVFG010000017.1:0-70644 GCF_058402785.1 Candidatus Magnetaquiglobus sp. | reverse complement strand
TGGCCGAGGTCACCGTCGTCGGAGTCGTAGCAGAGGTCACCGTGGTCGGGGTGGTGGCGCTAGTCACCGTCGTCGGGGTGGTCGGGGTGGTCGCACTGGTCACCGTCGTCGGCGTCGTGGCCGAGGTCACCGTCGTCGGGGTGGTCGGCGTCGTGGCCGAGGTCACCGTCGTCGGGGTGGTCGGGGTGGTCGGGGTGGTCGCACTGGTCACCGTCGTCGGCGTCGTCGGCGTCGTCGGCGTCGTCACCGTCGTCGGCGTCGTCGGAGAGGTGGTGGTGGTCGGGGTGGTGGGGGACAGAGGAACCGTTGGGGAGGTTGGTGTCGTCGGCAAGGTCGGCGTGGTCGGAGTCGAAGGGGCATCCGAGGCTGCACCCGACAACGGCTCGACGGTCACGGCAGCCGCAACGCCACGCACCTCGGGAATCGTCTGTTCCTCGGGGAGTTGTCGCGGTTCGGATTCCACGTCCGGACGCGGATAGTTGACCAACAACGGATCCGGTGGGGCGATCTCCGTGGGGGGAACGGGGTCGGCGGCGGCACCCTGGGGATTCTCCACGGGCGGGATTCCCACACCTTCGCCGGGTGTCTCCACAACCGGCTCGATACCTTCTCCCAAATCGGCGCTGCCGGGTGTCGGCAAGGCAACCGGCTGGGTCACCAGATTGGCGGGTTGGAGATTGGCCAGATCCGAATCGTCGTTCGCATCCGCCACGGTCACGCCATCGGAGTTGGCGACCGGACCAGTATTGTCGGATGGCGCGCCGTTCTGGAGAGCGGTCAGATCGTCGAAAACCTGGGCTTCCGCCTTCTGTTCCTCGGAAGGGGTGAACTCTTTGCTCTCGTCAGCCATGTTCCATCTCCCAATGGTTGATCCACCGATCAGGGCCAGAAGCCTTGCACATCTCAGGTATCGTGAGCGTCAATCCAGCGTAACTTAGCCTGATGGGGGGAGCCCCCCGACCATGGACCTCCCTGGCGGGAGTTCCATGGTAACGATCTCGGAAAATTGAGCGCCGCACATGATTGACCGTATTGTGAGTATAGAGCCTCCTTGCAAACAAATCCATTCCGCCAAAGGTTATAGTTGCGCCAACTCATTCACCGGACAGATCCACTCGAAAACGACGCAACCGCAAGGCATTGCTCACCACCGTGACGCTGGAAAGGCTCATGGCCACTGCCGCGAAGATCGGCGACAATAAAACCCCGAACCACGGAAACCAGGCACCGGCGGCCAAGGGAATCAGAATCACGTTATAGGCAAAGGCCCAGAAAAGGTTCTGGCGGATGTTGCGCATCGTGGCTCGGGAGAGTTGGATGGCCGTGGCCACCCCCATCGGATCCCCGCTCACCAGGGTGATGTCCGAGGCCTCCATGGCAACATCGGTACCCGTACCGATGGCGATCCCCACGTCGGCGCGCGCCAGGGCCGGCGCATCGTTGATGCCGTCGCCCACCATGGCCACCACGCCACCCTTCGCTTGAATCCTCTGGATCTCCGCCACCTTCTGCTCGGGCAGCACCTCGGCGCGCACCTCTTCAATCCCCAGGCGGGCGGCCATGGTCTCGGCGACGACGCGACCATCCCCGGTCAGCATCACCACCTTGATCCCCATCGCGCGCAGACGGGCGACGCTCTGTTGGGCACGCGGCTTGATCCCATCCTCCACGGCCAACACACCCACGATCACCCCGTCCACCGCCGCCAGAAGCGCGCTTTTACCCCCTTGTTGCACCGCCTTGAACGCCTCCTCGCTCCCGGCGAGATCCACCCCGTGTTCCTGCATGAGCCGGGCGGTACCCACCAGAATCGCCTGCCCCGCCACCTCGGCGGACACCCCGTGACCAGGAATCGCCTCGAAGCGTGTCGGTTCGTCGAGCGTCAGTCCCCGCGCCCGCGCGCCGGCGACGATCGCCTCGGCGATCGGGTGTTCCGAACGCCGTTCCGCGGCGGACACCAGCGCCAGATGCGCTTCCGAACCGGTCCAGTCGGTCAGAACCGGCTTGCCGAGAGTCAGCGTACCGGTTTTGTCGAACACCACCACGTCGATCTTGTGGGCGGTTTCGAGGGCATCGCCGCCTCGGATCAGAATCCCATGTTCCGCGCCGCGCCCGGTGCCGACCAGAATCGAGGTGGGCGTGGCCAGACCCAGCGCGCACGGACAGGCGATGATCAACACCGCGACGAAATTCAACAGGGCGTAATTGAAGGCCGGTTCGGGCCCAAACCAGAACCAGGCCAGAAACGTGACGGTCGCGATCCCCATCACCGCGGGCACGAAGATCGCCGCGATCCGATCGGCCAGGCGCGCGATCGGCGGCTTGACCCCCTGGGCCTCGCGCACCATCTCCACCATGCGCGCCAGGGCGGTGTCGCGTCCCACCTTCACCGCCTTGCAGATCACCGAGCCGGTACGATTGATCGTGCCGCCGGTCACCGCCTCCCCCTTGCCGCGTTCCACGGGCATGGATTCGCCGGTCAGCATCGATTCGTCCAGGGTGGCCTGGCCCTTCAGGATCAGGCCATCCACCGGGATCTTCTCGCCGGGCCGCACCACGAAGGTGTCGCCGACCACCACCTCTTTCAAGGGGATGTCGATCTCCTCGCCGCCACGCACCACCCGCGCGGTCTTGGGGGCCAGTCCCATCAACTCACGGATCGCCTGGGAGGTGCGCCCCTTGGCGCGGATCTCCAGGAACCGCCCCAGCAGAATCAAAACGATGATCATTCCGGACGAGTCGAAATAGACCTCTGCCGCGACCCCGCGCGCGGTGAACAACCCTGGGGCCAGAAGCACCAGCACCGAATAGAGGTAGGCCGAAAAGGTGCCGACCGTGACCAGGCTGTGCATGTTGGCCCCGCCGTGTCGCAAGGCCGCCCAGGCGCTGACGTGAAACGGCCATCCCACCCAGAGCTGCACCGGGGTCACCAGCGCGAATTGCCACCAATCGGCATGCGGAAGTCCATGCCAGTGCATCACCACCATGTTGGCGATCAGCAGCACCGCGCCGATCACCAGGCGGCCACGGATCAAGGCCTGTTCGCGTTGTCGTTCCGCTTCGGCCAGATCGATCGGTTCCTCGTCGGGACGGGTGCGGATCAGCGTGAAACCCACCGTGCCGATGGCATCGTGCAGCGCCTCGAAGGTGACCACCTCCGCCACATGGGCCACCACTGCCTCCTGGGAGGCCAGATTCACCCGTGCGTGCATCACCCCTGGCAGGGCGCTCATGGCTTTTTCCGCCTTGGCCACGCAGGCAGCGCAGGACAACCCCTGAATCGCGAAGGATTCGGTCACCACCGGCACCTGAAAACCGATCTCGCGCACCGCCGCGATCAACCGATCCAAAGGCGCCGCGCCGCTCACCGTCGCCTGGGCCATGGCCAGGTTGACCGCCGCCTTCTCCACCCCGGAGACCCCGTTCAGGGCCCGTTCCACCCGTCCCGCGCACGAGGCGCACGACATGCCACCCACCGGAAAAGTCACCATGTTCGTTATCCAAGATTCTGTATGACTGAAATGGAAAAAGTGCGATCTCCGGATGGAACCTCCACCGCCCGGACAAACCCTCAGCGGCGTCCGAACAGTTTCTCCAGATCCTTCAGGCTCATCGCCACGTAGGTCGGACGTCCATGCCCGCAGAGTCCGGCATGCAGGGTCGATTCGATCTTGCGCAGCAGGGCGTTCATCTCCTCGCGGCTCAAGCGTCGGTTGGCGCGCACCGAGCCGTGACAGGCCATGGTGGCGATCAGGGGCTCCAGGCGGGCCAGCAGCGCCTCGCTGGCGCCGAAGCGATCGATCTCGCTGGCCAGATCGAGCACCAGGGAGCGGGCCGGGGCGTCGGCGATCAGGGCAGGGAGTTCGCGCACCGCGAAATCGTTCCCCCCGAACGGCTCCACCACCACGCCGAGACGGGCCATCTCCTCCAGATGGGCGGTGATCAACCGCGCCTCGACCGGGGAGTAGCGCACCACCTCGGGCACCAACAGCATCTGACGCGGCAGGTGATCCCGCGCGAAGGCGGCCTTCAGCTCCTCATACACGACGCGTTCGTGGGCGGCGTGCTGATCGACCACCACCAGACCCGTGGGGGTCTGGGCCAGGATGTAGGTGCCATGGATCTGTCCGATCGCCTCGCCGAGGTCGATCGTGGCCGGATCCATGCCGGAGAGGCGTGAGCCGATCTCTGGTTCGTTCTTTTCGACAAACACCGGATCCTCTTGGTTCCGCGCCTCGCCAGACAACGCACCCCGCATGGGGGGCAGAGGCACGGACCAATCGACACCCGAACCCTCGCGCACTCCGGTGAAGGTGGTCGATGATCCACCCGAGAGGGCGCCCCCACCGGGTCGCGAGAAACCCGAGGTGGAAAACGACCCGGCCCCGCCCGAACCACGCGGCGGGCTCGGAGGACGCTCCCAGTGGACCGGCTGGCTGACCGCCTCCGGCAGACGCACGCCGGCGGGGGAAACCTCCTCCCCATCGGGCGCGCCCGGCAGACGAAACGGCATCTCGGCGCGCACCGTGCGCGCACCCAACCCGGCCAGGGCATCCCCCAGGGTGGAGCGCACCAGACCATGGATGAAATCGCGCTGGTTGAAGCGCACCTCCTCCTTGGTGGGGTGGACGTTGACATCCAGATCGCCGGGGGGCAACTCCAAAAACAGCACCAGGGCCGGATGGCTCTCCTTGGGAATCAGGTCGCGATAGGCTTCGCGCACGGCATGGTTGATCAGCTTGTCGCGAATCCATCGCCCGTTGACGAACAGATGAATGGAGGAGCCGTTGGCGCGGTGCAGGGCCGGCAGACCCAGCCAGCCGGAGAGATTGGCCTGGGGGTGCTGGCGTTCGAACTGGGCGCAGTTGTCCACGAAGTCGCGACCCAGCAGCGCCGCCAACCGGGCCTCCAGATGCCGGGGATCGTCCCCGGCGCGCAACTCCAGGCTGTCGTGACCGTTGACCACCAGCTTGAAGCCAACCTCCTGATGGGCCAGGGCCAGGCGCTCGACCAGCTCGGTGACATGGCCGATCTCGGTGCGCTCGGCGCGCAGGAATTTCAACCGCGCGGGGGTATTGAAGAAGAGATTGCGGATCGTCACGCGCGTGCCGACAGGCATGACGGCGCGATTCTCCTTGAGATCGGCTCCCCCTTCCAGCCGCAATCGCACCCCATCCGGCTCCCCGTCCACCCGGCTTTCCATCTCCAGATGGGCGACCGAGGCGATGGCGGCCAACGCCTCGCCGCGAAAGCCGAGGGTTTGAATGGCGAAAAGATCCTTTTCGGTGGCGATCTTCGAGGTGGCGTGTCGCTCCAGACTCAAGCGCGCCTGCTCGGCCACCATGCCGCAACCGTTGTCGGAGACCTGGATCAACCGCCTGCCTCCGGCCTCGATGCGCACCTCGATGCGGGTGGCCCCGGCGTCCAGACTGTTCTCCACCAACTCCTTGACCACCGAGGCAGGACGCTCGACCACCTCGCCGGCGGCGATCTGGTTGGCCAGCACCTCGGGCAGACGACGGATCAGACGGGGCGGTTGAATGGTCATGGCGTCTTGGATACCGATCACATGATGTGTGAACCAGCAGGGTTGACCGATCCTGTTTCAATGGCGAAGCGGACAGAACCCCACCGGACAACCCGCGCACACCGGCCTGGCGCGGCAGTGGCGCTTGGCATGCTCGACCAGCAGAGCATGCATCTCGCCCAACAGGGCGGCATCCGCCGGCAGGCGGCTTGCGGTCAGGGTTTGCAGTTCATCATACCCGGCCTTCTCCGCGCACCAGCCGAGCCGGTGACAGATGCGCCGGGTGTAGGCATCGACCACGAACACCGGACGTTGGGCCGCGTAACAGAGAATCGCGTCCGCGGTCTCCTTGCCCACGCCATGCACCGCGAGCAGGGACTGACGCAACGCCCCGGTGGGCAGACCGAACAGCCGCGCGTGATCATCCCCGAAGGTTGCCATGAAATCGGCGAAAGCCCGCAACCGTCCGGTCTTGACGCGAAAGAAGCCCGCCGGGCGGATCAGTTCGCCGAGGGTCTCATCCGGAGTGGCGCGCAGACGGGCCCAGGAGTTCAGGAGACCCGCCTCCTCCAGCCGACGCACCGCCCGCTCCGCGCCGGTCCAGGCGGTGTTCTGCACCAACAAGGCCCCGATCATCATCTCCGGCACGGTGCGCGCCGGCCACCAGTGGCGCGGTCCGTAGGCGGCCAGCAGGGTGTCGAACAAGAGTCGCGGTGCCTCAATCGGCAACCGATCAAGATCCGGCATCAATTGGATACGCGCTGGATGCGTCCCGGATGCGCATCTCTATAGGATGCGAGCAAATCACCAATCCGCGCCATCAAATCCAGACGTTCCAATGGGGCTTCGCCATCCTCATCCCAGGCATGATGGTGCTCCACGGCAAATGGGGTCAGCTCCACCCACTCCCACAACGCCTCCATCTCCACACCACTCATCTCCACACCACTTTGCCGCAACAATGGCGACAATCGACTGATGTCGTGCATCAGGGGAAACAGAATCTCCAGCGCCGACAACCACGCTTTCAGACCTTTTTCAACCGCTTGCCGGGCATGAAAACCAGAAATGGCAGCGGTGAGAATCTCCGTGTCCCCCATGCCCGTCAAGGCACGATGATCCGCCCAAGCCAGACGCAACGGAGAATTCGCATGATCACGGCCTTTCATAAAGCACCTTTCCATCATGCAAGGAATGACGATTCAACCGCGAGACCCCACCAACCGCAACAACCCGCCCACCTCGGCGCGGGTCAGGTAGCGCCAGGCGCCCGACGGGATCTCCCCCAGCTCGATGCCGGCGTAGGAGACCCGGATCAACCGCGCCACATCCATTTCGAAGGCAGCGAAGATCCGGCGGATGATGCGGTTGCGCCCCTCCTTGAGGGTCAGGGTCAACCAGCTGTTGGCCCCCACCACCCGCTCCAGCGCGACATCCAACGGACCGGTGGGACCATCCTCCAGGTTCACGCCGGCGCGCAGTTTGTTCAACAGCGGCTCATCCACCCGGCCATGCACCCGCACCCGATAAACCCGCGGCACCTCGTGACGCGGATGGGTCAACCGGTTGGCCAGCTCGCCATCGTTGGTGAAGAGCAGCAACCCCTCCGAATTGTAATCCAGCCGCCCCACGCTCACCAGACGCACCCCCGCCCCCTCGACCAGTCCGAACACCGAGGGGCGTCCCTCGGGATCGCGCCGCGAACAGATCACCCCCACCGGCTTGTGCAAGGCCACCACCACCTTGAGGTTCCCCTTGCGTCCGGCCACCGGCTGGCCATCCACGCACACCACGGCGTCGGGTCCGACCTGCACTCCCTGGGTCGTGACGATCTGGCCATCCACGCTCACCCGACCCGCCTCGATCCACCGCTCCCCCTCGCGGCGGGAGCAGAGTCCGGCCTCGGCGAGCCATTTTTGCAACCGCACGCCGCTCATTTCCCACCCAGCCCGCCGAAGCGACCCGCATGCAACGGCAGCCCCAGGGCGGTCATCACCCGTTTCATCATCCCCTCGGCCCGCTCGAGCGCCTGGTTGGCGCCCCGATTCAGGATCCCTTCCAGCTCCGCCGGATCGGATCGGAGTTCGTTGAAACGGTTGCGCACCGGATCGAGCAGCGTGATCACCGCCTCGGCGGTCTCGACCTTGAGCTTGCCGTACATGTTGTGGGAGAAGTGGGCCAATGCCTCCTCCATGGAGGCGTTTCTGGCGGCGCGCCAGATGTTGAGCAGGTTGACCACGCCGGGTTGATTGGCCTCGTCGTCGGAGATCACCCCGAGTCCGTCGGTGACCGCCTTCTTGAATTTCTTCAGGATGGCCTCCGGAGTATCCAGAATCATCACCTTGGCCAGATCGGACTCGACGCTCTTGGACATTTTTTTGGTCGGTTCCTGCAAATCCTTGATGCGGGCCGCCCCGCCCCCGGTCACCAACGGCTCGGGCACCACGAACACCGGACCGTGGAGCCCGTTGAAACGCACCGCCACATCGCGGGAAAGTTCCAGATGTTGTTTCTGATCCTCGCCCACCGGCACCCGATGGGTTCCATAGAGCAGGATGTCGGCGGCCATCAAAACCGGGTAGGTATAGAGGCCGGCGTTGACGTTGTGGGCATGGCTGCGCGCCTTGTCCTTGAACTGGGTCATGCGATCCAGCTCGCCCATCATCGTGAAGGTGGAGAGCAGCCACGCCAGTTCGGCATGGGCCGGGACATGGCTTTGGATGAAGATGACGCTCTTGTCCGGATCGATGCCACAGGCCAGGTACAGCGCGGCCAGATCCAGAATCCGCTCGCGGAAGATGGCCGGATCCTGACGCACGGTCAAGGCGTGCAGATCCACCACGCAGAAGATGCAGTCGTGATCCTCCTGCATGCGGGTCCACTGCCGCAGGGCGCCCAGATAGTTCCCCAGGGTCAACTGCCCGGTGGGTTGGGCGCCGGAAAAGACGATTGGTTTGCTCATGATGTGATTTCCCAAAAAAACGACCTGACAGGCAGATTCAATGCAAACCCGCCATGGAGAGATAAAAACGGTTCAACACCGACATCGCCGGCACCATCACCTGACTCATCACCCCGGAGAAGGCCAACACCAGCACGATCGGCATGCCATAGCGTCCCAGGGCATCCAGATGGCGATCGAACGGCCTGGGCAGAACCGCTCCCAGCATCCGACCGCCATCGAGCGGCGGGATCGGCAACAGATTGAACACCGCCAGCAGCACGTTCATGTGGATGGCCGCCACCAGCATGTTGGCCAACGGAACCATGAAGAACTCCGGCAGACGGGTCACCAACCGGAACAACAGCGCACACCCCAGGGCCAGCAGCAGATTCATCACGGGACCAGCGGCGGAAACCCAGAACATGCTCATCCGGTAGGAGCGTCCGGGACGCAGAAAATAGCGCGGATCGATGGGCACCGGCTTGGCCCCGCCGAAAACGAACGGCGTGCCGGTGGCCATGAGGGAGGCCAGAAGCATGACCCCCGGAATGACGATGGTCCAGGCCAGATCGATATGGGGAATGGGATTCAAGGTCAACCGCCCCATGAGGCGCGGGGTGGGATCCCCGAGCCAGGTGGCCACCCGGCCATGGGCCCACTCGTGCAGGGTGATGGCGAAGAGGATCCCCGGCGCCCAGATGATGATGTTCTGCACGATCTCGTTCATGCCGGATATCCCGTCCGCGCGAGTCGTCGCGCCTGTCGCTGTTGGTCGAGTGTGCCTGACCTGGTTTCATTCATGACGCAGCGCCTCCACCGGATCGACCCGAGCCGCCCGCCAGGCCGGATAGAGGGTGGCGACCAGGGTGATGGCCAGGCTCGAACCGACCACCCAGGCCACGTCCCCGGCCACCACCCGGGCGGGCAGATGGTCGATGAAATAGACTTCGCCCGAGATCAGTTGCATGTCAAGGAGCTTCTCGAGGGCGCGCACCGCCTGTTCCAGATTCCAGGAGAGCACCAGTCCCAGCAGGGTGCCGAGCGTGGTGCCGACCGCGCCGATGATGCCGCCGTGGATCATAAAGATGGCCAGGATGCTCGAGGCGCGGGCACCCATGGTTTTCAGGATCGCGATCTCCCCGCCCTTCTCCATCACCACCATGATCAGGCTGGAGATGATGTTGAAGGCCGCCACCAGCACCACCAGCAGCAGAATCACGAACAGAACCGACTTCTGCATTTGCAGAATGCGAAAGAAATTGCGGTTCATCTCCATCCAATCGCGGATCCAGTACCCTTTTCCAAACGACTCGCGCAACGCCTGGGCCACCATGGGGGCAGTATCCGGGGTGGTGGCGAGCATCTCGATGCCGGTGACCGTTTGCCCCATCTCCATCAGACGTTGGGCGTCGTCGATGCGGATGTAGGCCATGGCGTTGTCGTATTCGTGCATGCCGGACTCGAAAATCGCCGCCACCCGGAACGCCTCCATGCGCGGACGCGCCACCCCACTCCCGGCGGAGCTGACCGCGATGGTGACCGTGACCCGATCCCCCAGTTCGACCTGTAAATTACGGGCGAGCTTGCCGCCGAGAACGATGGTCTGTTTGGGAAGCCCCGCGAGTTTCCCCTGACGGATGTTGGCGCCCAGGGCCGAAACCTGGGTTTCGCGTTCCGGATCCATGCCGCGCAACACCACCCCGAACGAGCGCCCCTGGGAGGAGAGCATCGCCTGATGCAACGTATACGGGGCCACCGCGACCACGCCCGGAGTCTCGCGGATGCGCGGGATGAGGATTTCGGGCCCATCGAGGTTGCCCGAGGGCGCCCGCACCGTCACATGACTGGTCACGCCGAGGATCTGGCGTTGCAGTTCCTCGCGAAAGCCGGTCATCACCGCCAGTACGGTGATCAGCGCCGCCACCCCGAGCACCACCCCGCCCATGGACAGGGCGGTGATGACGCTGATGAAAAACTCGCTCCGCTTGGCCCGTAGATATCGCAGGCCGATCACCCATTCGAAGCGTTGCTGCCAGAAGGCGAACGGAGCGCTCACGCCAGCCCCTCGGCCCGCTCCTCGGTGAGCACCCCCTCGACCAGATGCAAACGACGATCGAGATCCACCGCCAATTCCGGATTGTGGGTGACCATCAGACAGGCCAGGCCACGCCTGGCGTTCAGATCCCGCAGCAGACGGAACACCTCGAGGGCGGTCTTGCGATCCAGGTTGCCGGTGGGCTCATCGGCCAAAAGCAGCCCCGGACCGGTGACCAGCGCACGGGCAATGGCCACCCGCTGCTGCTCGCCACCGGACATCTGTCCGGGTCGATGGTCGAAACGGTGGCCGAGTCCCACCTCGTTCAACAGGATGGTCGCCTCCTCCCGGGCTCTGGCGCGCGCGGTGCGCGCGATCAAAAGCGGCATCATCACGTTCTCGAGCGCGGAGAACTCCGGCAGCAGCCGATGGGATTGATAGACAAAGCCGATGCGTTGGTTGCGAAATCCGGCGGCGCGGTTGGCGGGCATGGCGTGCAGATCCTCGCCGTCGATGCGCACCGTGCCGGCGCTCGGTCGGTCGAGTCCGCCCATGATCTGCAACAGGGTGCTCTTCCCCGAACCCGAAACCCCGAGCAGGGCGGCCATCTCCCCGCGCTTCAAGGTGAACTCCACCCCCTTGAGCACCTCCACGCGGCGCGCCTCGGAACCGAACCATTTATACAGCCCCTCGGCCTGCAACACGGGCAACGACGGATCACTCATAACGCAACGCCTCCACCGGATCGACCCCCGCCGCCCGCCAGGCCGGATAGAGCGTGGCCAGCAGGGTGATGGTCAGGCTCATGCCGGCGATCCACGCCACATCGGAAGCGAGCACCGTGGAAGGGACATGATTTTGAAAGAAGGCATCACCGGAAACGAGCTGGATGCCGAAGGTGTTCTCGATGCCGCGCAACACGGACTCCAGATTCCTGGCCAGCAGCACCCCGAGCGTGGTGCCCAGCACCGTGCCGAGGATGCCGATCGTGCCGCCGTTGATGATGAAGATGGCCATGACGCCACGCCGACGCGCGCCCATGCTTTTCAAGATGGCGATCTCCTTGCCTTTTTCCATCACCACCATCACCAGGCTCGAAACGATGTTGAAGGCCGCCACCAGCACCACCAGCAGCAGGATGATCGACATGGTGGTCTTTTCCAGCTGCAAGGCTCGAAAGAAGCTGCGATTCATCTCCATCCAGTCTTGCACCTCATACCCGGATCCCAGGGAGGCTTTCAGCCGCTTGCCCACGCCGAGGGCCTCCTGGGGGGTCGTGGTCATCACCGCGATGCCGGAGATATCCGCGCCCAGCCGGTTGAGCCGTTGGGCATCCTCCAGGCGGATGTAGGCCAGGGCGTGGTCGTATTCGTACATGCCGGAGTCAAAGATCCCCACCACGGTAAACCGCTTCATGCGCGGCAAGGTGCCCATGGCGGTCACGGTGGTGGTGGAAACGGTCACGGTGACCCCATCCCCCACCTCCAGATAGAGATTGCGCGCCAGCCGCTTGCCGAGCAGAATCCCGAACTCCGGCAACCCGGCCAGCTTGCCCTCCTTGACGTTGGTAGACAGGGACGAAACCTGGGCTTCGCGTTCCGGTTCGATGCCGCGCAACGCCACCGCCGCAGAACGGTTCTCCACCGAGAGCATCGCCTGAGTGGAGACGAACGGGGCCAACGCGGTCACCCGGGGATCCTGGGCGATGGTCTCCATGACCTTTTCGTGGCCGGCCAGATTGCCGTTGGCGGCACGCACGGTCACATGGCTGGTCACCCCGAGGATGTTCCCCTGCAACTCCTCGCGAAAACCGGTCATCACCGCCAGCACGGTGATCAACGCCGCCACCCCGAGCGCCACCCCGCCCAGGGACAAAAAGGTGATGACGCCGATGAAGGACTCCGAGCGCTTGGCGCGCAAATAACGCAGCCCGATCAGCCATTCGTAGCGTTCACGCCACCACATCGCGCCCCACCTTCGACATGCAGACCCTGCGCATCATGAACGCAACACCGGACAGAACATTCCATCGCGCCCCGCCTTCGACCTGCAGACTCCGCGCGTCATGAACGCAACACCGGAAAGAGAATCACATCGCGGATCGCCGACGAATCGGTCAACAGCATGGTCAGCCGGTCGATGCCGATCCCCTCGCCCGCCGTCGGTGGCATGCCGTATTCGAGCGCCTGGATGTAATCGGCATCGAAATGCATGGCCTCCTGGTCCCCTTTCTCCTTGGCCGCCACCTGCATGCGGAACCGCTCGGCCTGATCCGCCGGATCGTTCAACTCGGAGAAGGCGTTGGCGATCTCCCAGCCGCCGATGAACAGCTCGAACCGCTCGGTAATCTCCGGATTGGCGTCCGAACGGCGCGACAACGGCGATACCGATACCGGATAGTCGATGATGAAGGTGGGCGAGATCAGGTTCGACTCCACCAGCGCCTCGAACAACTCCAGTTGCAGCTTGCCCAAATCCCAGGCCGGCGCCACCTTCACCCCGCAACCGGCGGCCCGCTCCTCCAGATAGGCCCGCTCCTCCACCCGGTCGGCGGCAAATCCGGCATGCCGGACCAACGCCTCACCCGGCGTCAGACGCGGCCAGGGTGGGGTGAAGTCGAGGGTCCGACCCTGATGGGTGATCACCAACGTACCGTGCAGCTCCTGCACCAGATGGGTGATCAGGGTTTCGGTCAAGGCCATCAACTCCCGATAATCCGCGTAGGCCTGATAAAACTCCATCATGGTGAACTCGGGATTGTGCCGGACCGACAACCCTTCGTTGCGGAAGTTGCGGTTGATCTCGAACACCTTCTCGAAGCCGCCGACGATCAGCCGTTTCAAATAGAGTTCCGGCGCGATGCGCAGGTACAAATCCCGATCCAGGGCGTTGTGGTGGGTCACGAAAGGCCGGGCCACCGCGCCGCCGGGAATCGGATGCATCATCGGGGTTTCGACCTCCAGAAACCCTCGCGCCTCCATGAAGGAGCGGATCAGATGGATCAACCGCGACCGGGTGCGAAACACCGCCCGCACCTCGGGATTGACGATCAGATCCACGTAGCGTTGCCGATAGCGGGCCTCCACATCCTCCAGGCCGTGGAATTTTTCCGGCAACGGACGCACCGCCTTGGAGAGCAACTGAAAGCCGCTCACCCGGATGGTCAGCTCGCCAGTCTGAGTCCGAAAGAGATTCCCCGCCACGCCGAGAATGTCCCCCACCTCGATCTTGCGGAACACGTCGCGGTAGAGCGCCTCGCCCACCTCGTCGCGGGAGACGGCGATCTGCATCCGCCCGGAATCATCGGCCAAGGTGGCGAAGGTGAGTTTGCCGAAATTCCGCAACAACAGAATCCGCCCCGCGCACCGCACGCGCACCGCAGCCAGAAGCTCGGCATCCTCCACCGCCTCGTGACGGGCGCGCACCTCGCCCAGGCGATCCTCGGGCTTGAAGTCGTTGGGATAGGGATTGACCCCGGCCTCCACCAGGGCCTGCAACTTGGCCTTGCGGGCCGCGATCAGGGGATTCTCTTCCTTGGACATGCTGACTCGATCGACTTGCAAAGGGGTGAACCTTCGGAAATCGCGCATTGCGGGATCTCCGAAGCCTGAAGGTACAATCGATTAAAATACCATATCCCAATCCCGCCCGTCACCATCCGATCACGCCCCTGCACCGAATGTCACAGCCCAAGCGATTGCGATTGCATTCGAGCCGGTAAACAGGAGAGAATATCACTATGGAAACTCAAAAAAAGCGCATGCAACGACAATCCCCTCGATCGAACGGGAGACCAGACCGATGAGCACGATCTTTGTGGTGGGTGGACTGCTGGTGGCGGTTTTCGCCTGGGTGCTGTGGGTCAACAAACGCGACCTGCAAGATGTCTATGCCGACATCCAACACACGGAAGCGGAAGAAAAAGCGGAGGAGTCTGCGCGGGAGACCTCTGAAAAAGCAGGCTGACAACTCTATCTTCAAAAGCTGTTTCAAGCGATATTTCCAGACCAGAAACATCGCTTGAAACTCATCGAAGAAAAAGACAAAAATTATCTTATTTTTTCTTGCTCCTCAATACTCTCCTCCCCTCCCACTCTCCTCACTCCCCCGCCATCCGCGCATCCTTGATCAAGAACTGCACCCGCTCGCGGTTGTGATAGCGGTTGATCGACAAGGTGCCGGCCACATCCAGACGACCAGCCGGACGCAGCAGTCCCTCACCCAGCGGACCGGGGAGCACGCCAAAGGCGATCGCCTCCAACGCCCGATCGCGACCATCGGCCAGATGACACTTCACATGCCTGTCGTTCAACCCCTTGGGATCCATCACCCGCACATCACGGGCCACCCACACCGGTTCCGGATTGCCGCGCCCGAAGGGTTGCAACCGCTCGATGCGGCCCGCCAACTCCAGATCGATCGCCTCGAAAGGGATCTCCCCATCCACCCGCAACGTCGGCAGGAAAACCTCCGGGTCGTTGCCGGCGCGTACCGCCTGATCGAACGCTTCGGCGAACGCTTCCACCCGGTTCGGCTGCAACGTCACCCCGGCGGCGGCGCGATGGCCGCCGAAAAATTGCAAATGCTCCGCGCACGCCTCCACCGCGGCCAACAGATCCACCCCCGGTATCGATCGGGCCGAACCCTTGCCGCCCCCCTCCCCGTCCAACGCCACCACCACCACCGGACGATGATAACGCTCCATCAACCGCGAGGCGACGATCCCCACCACCCCCGGATGCCAACCCTCGCCCGCCACCACCAACCCCATGCGACGCTCCGCCAGACCCAGCCGTTCCACCTGGGCCACCGATTCGATCTGAATCCGCCGCTCCAACCCCTGCCGCTCCTGGTTGAACGCCTCCAACTGGGCGGCAATCTCGCGGGCACGCTCCGGATCCTCGGAAATCAACAACTCCGCACCCAGCATCCCCCGTCCCAACCGCCCGCCGGCGTTGAGTCTGGGTCCGATCTGAAACCCCACCTGTCCGGCGCTCAACGAACCGTGCAACCGGGCGATCTCCATCAATGCGGCCAGCCCGGCCTTCAACCCGCCCGGCTGGGAGACTTGACGCAACCCCGCCGTGGTCAAGGTGCGATTCAAGCCGGTCAGACTGGCAACATCGGCGATGGTGCCGATGGCCACCAGGTCCAACACCCCCTTCAAATCCGGCTCGCGCACGCCCGAGTTGAACCAACCCCGCGCACGCAAAGCCCGGTTCAAAGCCATCACCAGGTAAAAGGCCACCCCGACCCCGGCCAACTCCTTGTGGGGGAATTCGTCATCGCGACGGTTGGGATTGATCACCGCCACGGCGGGCGGCAACGCCTCGCGGGCCTGATGGTGGTCGGTGACGATCACATCCAGCCCCACCGAAGCCGCCTCCTCCAGGGCTTCGAAAGCGGTGATGCCACAATCCACCGTGATCACCACCCGCACCCCCTCGGCATGCAGACGCCGCAGCGCCGGACCGTTGGGGCCATACCCCTCGGCCATGCGATCCGGAATGTAGATGCGCGGAGGTTGTCCCAGGGCACCCAGATAACGATGCAACAACGCACTCGAGGTCACGCCGTCCACATCGTAATCCCCGAAGATGGCGCACGGTTCCTTGGCCTCCAGCATGCGCACCAGCCGCGTCACCGCCGTCTCCATGCCCGCCAGCCCCAACGGATCGACCAGATGGCTCAACACAGGCCGCAGGTACCGCTCCATGTCGTCCGGAGTCTTCAACTGTCGATGGGCGATGATCGGAGCGAACAGCGGATGCAGACCAAACTCCCGCGTCAAACGTCGCTCGGCCTCGGTGACCTCGGCGCGGGTTTGCCAGCTCTTGCCTGTGAGTGAAAGCATGGATGCCCTTTCGGGAGATGAGACGGCGTTGGGGGAATTGGTTATGAGAAGGGGACATGGATTGCCCTGGAAACGACCATACAAATCTTTCCACGGCTCGGGGACAGGGAATCACCCCACGCATGCGCGAATCGACAAAACAAAAAGCGCACTCAAGTCAAAGGCAAAATCAAAACCCTGGGAGAGGAACCTCCCAGATCCTCTCTTTTTTTCACCCATAAGAACCACACATCCCAAGCTGGGTGCGGTTTACCATGGAACGCCCTCCAGGGAGGTCCATGGTAAGGGGGTTAGGGGGTTCTCCCCCATCATGCAAGCCCATGAACACCTCACGCCAGGGCCGACTCGATGCGGATGGCCCGTGGCGGCTCACGCACCGCATCGAGCAGCTCGATCTCCTCCATGGCCATGAACAGGCGGGACTCGGTGGTCTCGTGGGTCACCATCACCAGAGGCACCGCATCCACCGGAGAACGGCCCTTTTGATGGATGGCATCGATGGAGATGGCCTGTTTGGCCAGAATCGCCGTGATGTCGGCCAGCACCCCCGGCTGATCGGCCACGGCCAGACGGATGTAAAAACTTCCGCGCCGCTGGGTCGAGGTCTGGATCGACATGGTGCGCAGATGATGCACCGGCACGGAAAGCGGCGGCACGCGATTCTTCGCGCCGGCCTTGAGATCCCGCGCCAGGTCCATCAGATCGGCCACCACGGCGCTGGCCGTCGGACGTTCCCCCGCCCCGCGTCCGTGATACATCGTGGTGCCGGCGTAATCCCCATGCACGAACACCGCGTTGGAGACCCCTTCCACCGCCGCGACCATCGACCCTTCCGGCACCATCACCGGGCGAACCGCCACCTCCAGCATCCCCTCCTGCATGCGGGCCATGCCGAGCAGCTTCAACCGATAGCCCATCTCGCGCGCCCAGGCGATATCCACCTCCGACACATGGCGGATTCCCTCCTTGTCGATGTGGGAGAAGTCCAGCCGGGCGCCGAAGGCGATGGCGGTAAGGATCGCCAGTTTGTGGGCCGCGTCGATGCCATCGACATCGAACGAGGGATCGGCCTCGGCATATCCCTTGGCCTGGGCCGCGGCGAGCACCTCGGCGAAGGGCAGGCCCTTCTCGCGCATTTCGGTGAGAATGTAGTTGCAGGTGCCGTTCAGAATTCCGTACACCAGATCGATGCGGTTGCCCGACAGGCTCTCTCGCAGCGCCTTGATCACCGGCACGGCGCCGGCCACGGCGGCCTCGAAACCCAGCTGCACCCCGCGTGAGTTGGCCAGGGCGAAAATCTCGTGGCCAAACTCGGCGATCAGCGCCTTGTTGGCGGTGATGACGTGCTTGCCGCTCTCCAGGGCGCGTCCGACCAGATCACGGGCCGGAATGATGCCGCCGATCAACTCCACCACCACGTCCAGATCCTGGGCATCCACCACCCGATTGACGTTGCCGGTCAACTCGACGTTGCCCAGCGGCAGGCCGCGATCCCGTTCCGGGGTACGGGTGGCGATGCGCACCAGACGCAACGGCACCCCGGCCCTTTGGGCCAGCAACTCCTGGTGGTTCAACAACAGATCGGCCACGCCGCGTCCCACGGTGCCAAAACCCAACATTCCGATGCGCAATGCTTCCAACGTCCATGCTCCCGATTGACTTGCCAGATGGGACGAGAACCCCTCTCGTCCCCCCGTCCATGGGCCTCCCCTGTCGGGAGTGCCACGTTCCACCCTCACTCAAGGCGCCACATCGCCCCCGAGATTCATGAAGCGACGAATCCCCCGGATCGCCTGCCGGGTGCGGTGTTCGTTCTCGATCAGGGCGATGCGCACATAATGATCGCCGTACTGACCAAAACCGATCCCCGGACTGACCGCCACCTTGGCCTCCTTGAGCAGCAGCTTGGAGAACTCCAGGGAGCCGACGGACTTGAACTCGTCCGGGATCTCGGCCCAGACGAACATCGACGCCTTGGGCTTTTCCACCTTCCAGCCGGCGCGATCCAGCCCTTCGATGAGCACGTCGCGGCGGAACTGGTAAGTGGCGCAGTGCTCCTGGATACACTCCTGCGGACCGTTCAGGGCCACGGAGGCGGCGATCTGGATCGGCTGGAACATGCCGTAATCGAGATAGGATTTGATGCGCGTCAGGGCATGCACCAGGCGCTCGCATCCCACACCGAAACCCACGCGCCAACCGGGCATGCTGTAGGTCTTGGAAAGAGAATGAAACTCGATGCAGCGCTCCTTGGCGCCCGGCACCTGCAACATGCTCGGGGCCTTGTAGCCGTCGAAACAGATGTCGGCATAGGCGATATCCGAAATGACGAACAGGTCGTGTTCCCGCGCGAATTCGTTGATTTTGTAGTAAAAATCAAGATCAACAACCTGAGCAGTCGGATTGGATGGAAAATTGATCACCAAAGTTTTTGGCTTGGGCCAGGTATTGCGGATCGCCTGGGTGAGCGCCTCGAAGAAATCGGTGTTGGGCACCAGCGGCACATGGCGGATATCCGCGCCGGCCAGCACGAAGGCGTAGACGTGGATCGGATAGGTGGGATTGGGCACCAGCACCGTATCCCCCGGATTGGTCATGGCCAGGGCCAGATGGGAGATCCCCTCCTTGGAGCCGATGGTGACGATGGCCTCGGTGTTGGGATCGAGTTCCACGTCGAAGCGGCGCTGGTAATAGGCACAGATCGCCTTGCGCAGCCCGTGGATCCCCTTGGAGACCGAATAGCGGTGGTTGCGTCCCTCCTGGGCGGCCTCGCAGAGTCGATCGACGATGTGCTTGGGCGTGGGTTGATCCGGATTGCCCATGCCGAAATCGATGATGTCCTCTCCCCGTTGCCGGGCGGCGTATTTGAGGTCGTTGACCACCGCGAAGACGTACGGGGGCAGCCTCTTGATGCGCTGAAACTCTTCCATGGTTCGCTTCTTGATTGCGTCAGGGTGGATGAAACCTTCAAGGAAACGATAATCGCTCCTTACAAGGGGAGGATAAACCAACGGCAGGTCCGTTGAAAGTGAAAATCCGTCACACAGGGTCATCCCACGCGGCCATCGGCTCGGCTTTTGAACCGAAAAAACCGCTCCCAAGGGGGAACCCGACGTTCCCGCCCCCGGTCTTAAAGCCAGCGGGTCACGTCAAGGATCTGCCAACAGAACTTGAAAAATGGGGCCATTCTCTGGCAAGATAATGGTTTGGCGCGTGGTTCAAACCCACATTGGCCTCACCGGCCACCATCCCGCAAGGTTCCGTCATGACCATACGCATCGGCATCAACGGTTTCGGTCGCATAGGCCGTGCCATCTTTCGCGCGGCCTTGAGCGATCCGGCCTTCCAGGATCTCCAGGTCGTGGCGATCAACGATCTCTCCACCCCGGAGATCCTCACCCATCTGTTCCGGTTCGACTCGTTCATCGGCCCGTGGAAGGGAGAGTGTTCCCTGCACGGAGCCACATTGACCCTGAACACCCACGCCTGTCAATTTCTCTCCGAGCCCCTGCCCGCGGCCATCCCCTGGCATCGGTACGGGGTGGACGTGGTGATCGAAGCCACCGGTCGTTTCGCCAACCTGGCGGACGCCTCCTCCCATCTGCGCGGTGGCGCCCGACGCGTGATCATCTCCGCGCCGGCCAAGGGGGAGGTCAAGACCGTGGTCATGGGGATCAATGAAGACGAATACGATCCGGATCGGGACCGGGTGGTCTCCAACGCCTCCTGCACCACCAACTGCCTGGCCCATCCGGCACGCCTCATCCTCGACCATTTCGGCATCAAGCGGGGGCTTCTGACCACCATCCACTCCTACACCGCCGACCAGCGTCTGCTCGACGCCCCGCACAACGATCTGCGTCGCGCCCGTTCCGCCGCCACCTCGATCATCCCCACCACCACCGGTGCCGCTGCGGCCATCGGATTGGTGATCCCGGAGTTGTCGGGTCGTTTCGACGGCATGTCGGTACGGGTGCCGGTGGCCAACGTCTCGTTGGTGGACATGGTGGTGGAGGTCGAAAAAAGCACCAACACCGACACCCTCAACGAGATCCTGCAAGCCGCCCAAACCCGTTACATGGGCTTCTCCAATCTCCCCCTGGTCTCCTCGGACTACCGTGAGGAGTCCAGGTCCGGGGTGGTGGACGGCCTCTCCACGCGGGTCATCGACACCACGGTCAAAATATTGATCTGGTACAACAACGAATGGGCCTACGCCCATCGTGTCCTGGATCTGATCCATCACATGCACGCCCTGGAGATCTGACCGCCATGAGCACGCCACCCCGCCAGATCGGAGAATTCACCGATTGGGAGAGCCGCTACCGGAGCGATGCCATCGACAAGCTCCCCTGGTACACCCCGGAACCGGATGGCGATCTTCTCGCCACCCTCTCCACCCGTGCCATGCGCAACGGCCACTTCCTGGATCTGGGCACTGGTCCCGGCACCCAGGCGGTCTGGCTGGCCAGACAGGGGTTTCGGGTCACCGGCACCGATCTTTCCCAAACCGCGCTGGAATCGGCCCGTCGGTACGCGCAGGACGCGGGGGTCGAGGTCACATGGGTCATCGACGACATCCTGAACACCTCTTTGGCCGGTCCCTTCGACTGGATCTTCGATCGCGGCTGCTTTCACGTCCTGCCGCCGGAGCGGCGTGCCGATTATGTGGCAACCCTTCACCGTCTGCTCGCGCCGGGTGGTCTGCTCCTCCTCAAGACCTTTCACGTCCAGGAAACCCGCATGGAGGGTGGTCCATACCGTTTCGACGCTGCGGCCATCGACCAACTCTTCTCCAGCCACTTCCAACCGATCGAAAGTCGCGCCAGTCGTTTCGAGGGAACCCTCGAACATCAACCCGTGGCACTCTTCACCCTTCTTGAGCCCCGTGACCCGCGCCCATGAACCCTCCCCTCCCCATCCGATTCGATCCGGTCGCGCGCCTGCTGCACTGGACCATGGCGTTCCTGTTGATCGGCATGGTGATTCTTGGTTTCTACGCCGCCAATCTCAAGCCCGACGATCCGATCGCCCCGCGTCTGTTCCACTGGCACCGCTCCCTGGGTGTGTTTGCCTTCGTCCTGGCGGTCATTCGTTTGAGTTGGCGTCTGCGTCACCCCCTGCCACCCTTCCACGCGGCCATGCCGGAGTGGGAACGACGGGACACGGTACGGATCGAGCGCGGTCTCTACCTGCTCATTCTGGTCATCCCGATCACCGGCTATCTGGCCTCCACCGCGGATGGCAAGGCGGTGAGCGTGTTCGGTCTGGAACTCCCGGCGCTCCTGGAGGCCGACAAGGCGCGTGGCACCGCGTTGGCCGCCGCCCATTTCGGCACCGCGCTCCTGTTGACCACGCTCGCCACCCTGCACATTCTGTTCGTGTTCAAACACCATCATCTCGACCGGGATGGTTTGTTGTCGCGCATGTGGTAACATGGCCTCCACTTTCTCTCCGACCAGCGCATGACCAGGATCATCCGGTCGTCTGGTCGTATCGCCCGAAAAACGGATCTCGGGCCATTCCCTGAAGGGACTCGATCCCAACCGATACTTTTTTGAAGGAACATCAAGATGGATGTACTCGCCGCCATTGAGAACCGTCGTGCGGTCAAACGTTTCGATCCCGATCATGTCATGAGTCGCGAGGAGGAGGAGCGTTTGTTGCGTCTGACCATCCTTTCCCCCACGGCCTTCAACATCCAGAACTGGCGTTTCGTGGTGGTGCGTTCCCGTTCGTTGCGCGAGCAGATCCGCGCCGTGGCCTGGAATCAGGCGCAGATCACCGACGCCTCGTTGCTGGTGATCGTGTGTGCCGATCTGAAGGCCTGGGACAAGCAGCCGGAGCGTTACTGGCGTTCCGCCCCGTCGGAGACCCAGCAGACGCTGGTTCAGATGATTCGCGGTTACTATTCCGGCAACGACGCCTTGCAGCATGACGAGGCGATCCGGTCCGGAGGCATCGCCGCGCAGACGTTAATGCTGGCCGCGCAGGGGATGGGCTATGACTCCTGTCCCATGACCGGATTCGATTTCGAGGCGGTGGGGCGATTCATCCGCATGCCGCCGGATCACATCGTCACCATGATCGTGGCGGTGGGCAAGGCGTCGGCCCCGGCCAATCCGCGTGGGGGGCAGTTGGATCTGGATGAGGTGCGGGTGTTGGATCGGTTTTGAGGATGGGATGATTCGGAAAAACTGTCGCGTGGAGAGAGGACAACCGGGTAAACCGTCGCCGGGGTCCGGGGGCCGGCTCGGCCCCCGGCGGAGGTTCGGAGGCAGAGCCTCCGAGGTTTTGCCTTTGCTTGAATGTCTTTTAGCGCGCTCTTCAAAAAAGCGCTTTTTCGCGCCTTTTGCGAAAAAGCGCTGCGCGCAGCCTTGGTTCTCTGTTGACGTTTTGCGTCTTTTGCAAAACGTCAACAGAGAACCCTCGCCAGAACAGG
This sequence comes from Candidatus Magnetaquiglobus sp., assembly GCF_058402785.1. NCBI lineage: Bacteria > Pseudomonadati > Pseudomonadota > Magnetococcia > Magnetococcales > Candidatus Magnetaquicoccaceae > Candidatus Magnetaquiglobus > Candidatus Magnetaquiglobus sp. The sequence continues at coordinate 47,842 of NZ_JBZVFG010000017.1, read as the reverse complement.
CCGCCGGAGCCGGCTTGGTCGATGACATGCAATTCGCCCTGGGTCGTTGCCCAAAACCGGCAACAACCCAGGGCACATAAGACCGCGCGCTTGCGCCCTTTTTCGCAAAAGACGCGAAAAAGGGCTTATCGTGAAAAGCGCGCGAAAGTCAAAGTCACACAATCAAAAACCAAACCTCAGGGCTTCGCCCCGAACCCCACCAGGGGCCATTGGCCCCTGGACCCCGCCAATTTTCGGCCCCAACCAGACTCCCTCCCCCAACCAGACTCCCGCCCCCCGCCAGTTTTCACCCCTTCACCGATGAATTCCCAACAACTCCCGCATCTGCCTCTTGAACCGCTCCTCCCCACCCTGCCAATACATCTCCCGCGCATTCACAAAATAAACCTCACCCTTGCGGTCCACAATCGCCGCACCCAACAAACTCATCTTCGGCTGATTGTCGTTGTTCACCAACCGCACCCCCGGCGTCTCCATCTCGATGGCCTCGTCCTTCTGCACCAGAATGTTCGGACGATGACCATGCACCACCGTATGAATATCCAACTCCTTGAGCATGCGACTGATCTTCTCCGCACGCTTCTCCCCGTCGAAACTGCTCTCCTGATAATACAAACGAGCCTTCTTGATATTGCCCATCAAAACCTTGCCCTCCTCGGACCGAAACAAGGCATGATGCCCCTCGTAAAACGCCTTGCGCACCCGATCGTTGAAATCATTCAAATCATGCTTCTCGGCCCGGATCTGCGCCAGGAAACGCAACAGATATAATGTTGGATAACCATGCAAAAACAATGTCTTGCCAAAAACATGAATCAGATCGCGCCCGTGAATGAACGCCTCCCGCACCCCACCCAAATAGGTGTATGCCCCCTTTTCCAACCGATGCAACACATCCAGCTCATGGTTGCCATTCAGAATTTTTACATCGCATGTTTTTGGAGCGGTGCGCGATAAATGAATAAAATAATCAATCATGGCCAGGGATGGCGCGAATTTGTTCAGCCAATCGCCGGTGTGGATCACCCGAATGCCATGCACACCCTTGCGCCAGTCCCCCTCCCGATCACACACCCCCACGATGTGCAACGCATAATGCACCGCACGCAAATCGTTGTCGGTGTCCGACAACACCACGGCAAAGCGGGGTTCTTCGTGTTTCTTGTGCTCTTTGTCGTGATGCTTGGACATCCCATCCAACCTTCCTGGTCGTCTCGCGAACCATGCCCTAAACAGGCATCACCCATGCCCCGATCGACGGTTGAAAGCGATCTGCCTGGCCGTCTCCAACGCCACCAGATACGAACCGAGATCGGCAACCCCCTGCCCGGCAATGTCGTGGGCCGTGCCATGATCCACGCTGGTGCGAACGATGGGGAGATTTAATGTTACGTTAACTGCATGACCAAAAGCCAGCATCTTCAGTGGAATCAACCCCTGATCGTGATACATGCACACCACCGCATCATACCCGGCCCGCGCACGGGCATGGAACAGGGTATCCGCCGGCAAGGGACCGCGCAATCCCGGAAACGTCTCCCGCAACTCCCGGCACACCGGCTCGATCAGACGGATCTCCTCGTCGCCGAAGGCACCCCCTTCGCCGGCATGGGGATTGAGGCCGGTCACCACCAGACGCGGTTCAGGCATGGCGAAATCGTGACGCAAGGCCTGCAAGGTCGCCAGGATCAACCCGTGCAACCCCTCGCGCGTCAACGATCGCGACACCGATTCCACGGATTGGTGAATGGTGGCCAACACCACCCGCAACCCCTCTCCAGCCAGCATCATCACCGGCATGCGCACATCCAACAAACGAGCCAGAAGCTCGGTATGGCCGGGGAAATCGAAGCCCGCAGCGTGGATCGACCCCTTGTGGATCGGTGGGGTGACCATGGCGGCCACCTGTCCCGCCTCGGCGAGCCGACAGGCGGTCTCGATGCTCTCGACAACACAAGCGGCATGACCCGGATGAGGCTTGCCGAACGCGAACGCCGCGTGATCGACCGGATTCCGGGTGGCCAGGATGTCGAAATGGTCCGGCGAACCACCCGCATCGACCGTCACCGCGCCGAACACCCGAAACGGAATCGCCAAACCCAGATGGACGGCGGTACGCGCATACACCTCCGGGTCGCCGACATGCAACAAACGATATTCGGATACCCGCTTTTCGGCAAACGCCCTCAATACGATCTCCGGCCCCACCCCCACCGGATCGCCCATGCTGACCGCCAGAAGGTCGATCATCGGTACTCCACGAAAGCACGCAACCGGATATCGCGCAACCATTGATTATAACGCGCGTTGAGCTTGGATTCCATCAACCGCTCCTCCAACTCCTTGCGCCGCGCCTCCAGGGAGTCGGGAGCCAGCTCTTTTTTCTCCTCCACCAGGATCAGATGCCAGCCGAACGGCGTGCGCACCGGCTGGGAAAGCTCGTTGGGACGCAACCGGAAAGCCGCCTCCTCGAACGGCGCCACCATCATCCCCGGCCCGAACCAACCCAATTCCCCACCATCCTTGGCGCTGCCATCCTGGGAGATCTCACGGGCCACTTTCGCGAAATCGGCCCCTTTCATCAACTCCTGACGAATCTTCTGAAGTTTTTCCAGAACCTGACGCTCCTCCCCACCTCCGGCACCCTCGCCGACCTTCAACAGGATATGCCGTGCCCGCACCTTGACCTGGCCAGAACCTCCCGGCCCCTTGCCCTGACGACTATCGAGCACCACCACCACATGATACCCCTGCTGGGTACGAATCGGTTTCGTCACCTCGCCCGGTCGCATGGCAAAGACCACGGTCTCCAACTCCGGCATGATTTCGCCCTGCTTGAACCAGCCGATCTCCCCCCCCTCGATGCCGCTCGGATCATCCGAGAACTGACCGGCCAGATTGGCCAGCGACTCCCCGGCCCGCAACCGCCCGACCAGTTTTTCCGCCAGTTCAGCCTTCTCCGCGACCTTGGAGGCCGAGGTCGATCCATCCACCGCCAGCAGAATCTGCCCCAAACGAACCTCTCTGGGACCGCCACCCCCCTGGGAAACATCATGCAACGCCCGGATCTCGTCGTCGGACACCGACACCATGGGCCGGATCACCTTGGTGATCAGACGGGTCTTCAAAATCTGATCCCGCAATCCCTGACGATACCCCTCCGGATCGATCCCCTGCCGAACCAGGGCTTCGGGCAGCTTGCCGGGAGGGAGCTGGTTGTTGCGCTCCACCTGGGCCATGGCCGAGTCCACATCCTGATCCGAGACATTGAGCCCCATCTGTTCGGCCTTCTGCTCGCGCAGCACCCGTTGAATCAGCTCTTCGAGCACCTTCTGACGAAACTTGTCCTGATCGACGTTGCCGCCCTCCTGACGGATGCGCTCGAGCATGGGACGGGCCGCTTCCTCGACCTCGGAGGCGGTGATGGCCCTGGGTTTGACCGGTTTTTCCGAGACGATGCCCGCCTCGACCACGGCCACGATCCGGTCCGATACCGCCAGAAGCTCCTGCCAGGCCGCGAACGTCAACAACCCGCCCAGGCCGATCGCCAGCCACGCCGGGACCCGACGACGCCCATCACCATCACGAAGAGAAGCCATAGCCACCCAAACCTCGCAACATGAAGAAAAACCCCACGAATCCGCCGCCGTGCTCGCTGGTCTGCGAGGAGAGATCCCGACCGCCGGAAAGCTCCAGGCTCCAACAGGAGTGCTCGTATGTCAAGCCGGTGCGCCAACTCTTGATGGCACTGCTCTCCAACGAATAATCGGCAGTCTGTTTCCAACGCCAGTTCTCATCCAGACGCAGCCGGGTCTGCAAGGATACGTCCTCCAAGGGATCGCGGCTTCCCTCGGTCAGCATCACCCCGGCCATGGGATCGGGACGGTTGCGATGATACCCCAGACCCACCATCACGTTGGCATCGCCATAGTTGACCATGGACTCCACATACTCCATCAGGTTCTGATGCGGGTTGTAGCGCCCACCCAGGGAGAGCCCCCAGTGGCTCCAGGGAAAGAACTCGACCCCGGCCACCATGTTCGAGAAGGCGTGTCCCTGTTGGTACTCCCGATCCCCTTCCGGTGCCCAACGCTGTCCGATGGTGGCGTTCAACAGGTTGCGAATCGCGCCATCATCCTGGCGCCCGTAAAGACGCGAGGTCAAACCATAGGTCACCCACTGCCCGGCGCTCACCCGGTCCTCGCCGGAGTAGAGATTGCCCGCATAGAGATTCGAAACCGTGAAATTGCGCAGGGTGGCGTCAAAGTTCGGCAGACGGCTCTGATCCGAGGCAGAGATCAGGGCATATTGCACCGCCGGCTCCAGGGTATGCTTCCAGGCGCCATTGCCGTAGGTGCGCGACAGGTCCAGATCCAGGCGCACCCGCAAGGAGGCCGATTCGCGCGCCACGGTCGAATCGTAATCCAGACCGGTCTGATTGGGATCCCCCTGGATCCAGTAACCGGTCTCCCGCAGACCCAGGGCACCGCTCACATGACCGATCGGCAGGGTACGCCAGTATTGCAGCTCGGGCGCCAGATCGAACCTCTGCGCCGCGTCGCCGGAGAGTTGATAGAAGCTGTCGAACTTGGCATCGTTGTGCAGCGTGAAGTGACCCACCCGCGTTCCGCTCCCCTCCACGGCCCGATCCAGGGCATGGAGCGGACGATCATCCGTGAAGCTCACATAGGGCAAACGCTGCACCGTGTAACGGTCGTTGGCGGCATCCAGATTCTGGAACCACAGCGAACCGGCCTCGAAATTGGTGAAGCCGTTCTGACGCAACCACAAACGATCGGCGATCAAATGGGACTCCAGACGCCGCTCGCGGGAGTCCACCAGCTTCTTTTGCTGGAAATCGTGCAGAAAATCGCGGGTCTGGCTGGCAGCCAGACGGGCATCCAACTCCCAGCTCTCCAGGTCGTGACGGTGGGTGAAGAGCGTCAATCCGCGATGCCGGTCCTCCACGGTATCGACGATGTTCAACGTGTCGAGGGTGCCGGTGTAGTTCTCCCCCATGTAGCGGTATTGCGCCTTGGTGAGCACGCCGCGCCGCGAGGTGGGGTGCAGGGCGAAGGTGGCATCCCGCTCCGGGGCGATGTTCCAGTAGTAGGGCAGATCCAGTTCGAAACCGTTGCCCCCGGAAACGCGCATCAGAGGATACAGAAAACCGCTCTGCCGCTTGGGCATGAAGGGATGCTGCCACCAGGGCGACCACAACACCGGCACATCCCCCACCCGCAAACTGGCACCGTGGGCGGTCAGGGTGTTCTCGGTCCGGTCCACGTCGATGGTCTCGGCCACCAACTCCCACGACGGAGTTGCCGTGGGTTCGCACTCGCAGGTGGTATACCGTCCCCGTTCCATGGTGAAGGTGTCCTGGGACTTGAACACCACCTTGTCGGCGTTGATCTTGCCCTTGGCACCCTTGATCGTTCCGGAGACCCGATCCATGCTGCCGCTGCGCGTTTCCAGATTCAGGCGCAGGTTGTCGCTGGTGAAAAGATCGCTGCCGCGCATCAGGCGGATGTTGCCGGTGGCCTGGATCTCACGCTGATCGATAAAATAGGTCGCCTCGTCGGCGTAAAGATCCACCCCCCCCTCCTGGGAGAGTTTCACCTTGCCGCGCGCGGTGACCGATCGTTTGTCGTGGTCGATGTCCAGGTGGTCGGCATCCATGTCGAGCGCCCGATCCTCGGCCCAGAGCGCCACCGGCGCCGCCATGATCAGCAGGGACAGCAGGGACGGCAGGGACGGCAGTCGCGCGCCGCGCGCCGCTGCGATTCGTGCCGCGCCAGGCATGCCGCCATCTCGGGTGATCGGAGGTTTTCTGGAATCGCGCTTCATGCGTGGCCTCGGCTCGCTGGAACGTTTATCACAATCGATTCCCTTAACATAGCAGAGAACGGACCTCTCCCACCAGCAACAATGAACCGGTCACCACCACGCGCCCCTCGGGACCGGCCATCACGCGCGCGTGTTCCAGTGCCTGGACCGTATCGTCGCAGGCGACAACGCGCCCATCGTCTGGCCACAACCCGAGCAATTCCGACGCGCTCCGACCCCGCGGCCCACCCATGGGCACCACGACCACCGCGTCGGCCAGCGGCGCGAGCAGCCGGACCATGGTTTGGCCATCCTTGTTGTCGAGCACGGAAAAGAGCAACACCGTCGGTCCACCGCCCCCTGCCGACTCCGGCGAGCGCAGGAACCGTCGCAGGGCGCGGGCGCCGTCCGGGTTGTGGGCCCCGTCCAGCCAGACCGGCGGGGCTCCCGAAAACCGCTCCAGCCGTCCCGGCCAGCATGCCGAACCGACTCCGCTCCGGATCGCCGCGTCGGACACCCCCAAAATTCCCTCGCGCCGCAGACAGCGCAGACCGGCCACGGCCAACGCCGCGTTGGCAACCTGATGCCGACCGGCCAGGGCCGGTCGCGGCAGGATCACCGCCCCTTCCTGATCCTCGAAACGCCACCAACCAACTCGTCCCAGCCCATCGGCAAAGATGCGCCGGCGAAAATCCCGCCCGCCGATCGCCAGAGGCACCCCCCGGCGACGCGCGATCCCCGCCACCACCCGCGTGGTGGCGCGACCGGCGGTATCGGCCACGGCAGGAACCCCTCTTTTCAAGATTCCGGCCTTCTCGAAGGCGATCCGCTCCAGGGAGGGACCCAGATAATCGCAATGGTCCAGGCCGATGGCGGTGACGATGCTCAACAGGGGGGTCACCACGTTGGTGGCATCCAACCGCCCGCCCAGGCCGGTTTCGAGCAGCACGATCCCGGCGCCGCTCCGGAACCGCGCCTGTCTGGCCACATGCAGAAAGGCTGCGGCGGTGGTCAACTCGAAAAAGGTGGTCTCCGCGTCCGGATCGGCGGCCAAGGTTTCGAGAAGGAGCGGATCAAGCTCCCGATCGTCGATCGCGCGACCGTCCAGGCAGATCCGTTCGTTGAAACGGCGCAGATGAGGCGAGGTGAAACGGGCCACCGGGATTCCGGCGGCTCCGAGCATGGCTTCGAGAAAGGCGATCACCGACCCCTTGCCGTTGGTCCCGGCCACATGCATCACGGCAAGATGCCGGTGCGGATCGCCAAGTCGGGCGAGCAGGCGACGGATCGCGGTCAGGCCCGGTCGAATGGTCTCCGACGGGCGGCGTTCCAGGAGTTGGCGCAGGACGGGGGACTCCCCGTCCATCACGGGGAGACCAGGGTTTTCGACTCTGCCGGAAGATGAACCGGATCCAGGCGACCGCTCCGGCCCGCCTCGTCGCGATGATCCCGTCCACGGGTCAGACGGTTGAGCAGATCGGCCAGTTGATCGCGCATTTCGTGGCGCAAGCAGATGCGATCGATAAAGCCGTGCTCCAGCAGGTATTCGCTGCGTTGGAACCCCTCCGGCAGGGTTTCGCGGGTGGTCTGCTCGATGACGCGCGGACCGGCGAAGCAGATCAATGCGTGAGGCTCGGCGAGAATGATATCCCCGAGCATGGCGAACGAGGCCGTGACCCCACCGGTGGTGGGATCGGTGAGCACCGAAATGAAAGGCAGGCCGGCCTCATCCAGGCGGGTCAAGGCGGTGGAGGTGCGGGCCATCTGCATCAGCGAGAGGATCCCCTCCTGCATGCGCGCCCCGCCCGAAGCAGAAAAAACCACATAACCACAGCCGGCATCCACCGCGGCCATGGCCCCCTGGGCGAGTTTGGCACCCACCACCGACCCCATGGAGCCGCCGAGAAAATCGAAATCAAAGGCTGCCACCACCGCCGGAATGGACTGGATGGTCCCCTTGAAAACCCGCACCGCGTCGTGAAGCCCGGTCTCCTTCTGGGCATCGCGCACCCGGTCGCGATAGCGCTTGAGATCCTTGAACTTCAGAGGGTCAGAAGGTTGCAGGTTGGCGAACAGCTCCCGGCGTCCATCGGGATCGAGGGTGATGTCGATGCGCGTGAAGCCGGAGATGCGGAAGTGGTGCTTGCAGTGCGGGCAGACATTCAGATTCCGCTCCAGCTCCTTGTGGAACAGGGTCTGTCCGCACGGTTCGCACTTGATCCACAACCCTTCCGGGGCGTGCTGGGCGCGACTCCCCTCGGATTTGATCTTGGGCCGGATCAGGCGGTTGAGCCAGTTCATCGGTGTATTGGACGTCATGGAATCCAGACTCCCCATGGTTTCCTCCCCTTCATGGCGCAAGAGAAAGGAATTCGTTAGTCAAACAGTGGCTCTCCCTGGCGAGAGGTTCCATGGCCAGGAACGTGGTCAATCAAGAGGCGAACACCTCGTCCACGGAATTGGCGAAAACGAAGTTGTCGCTCCAGGTCTCGATCAGCTCCAGGTTCGCCGATCCGACCTTCTCAATCACCCAATCCGGCGTTTGGCCAAACTTGCGGCGCATCAGTTTCAAGAGCATGGAAGCGGCTTCTTCCTGGCGGCCTTCCTGGCGACCTTCCTGCTTGCTCTCCATCTGCGCTTTCATGAACAACGGTCGCAGCACGTCGTTATCCATTACATTGAATGTCAGGGCCATCTCTTCAGCCTCCTTTTGGATGATCTTCTCAAGTCTCCTCAGCCGGGACAGAACGAACAGTTTCGTCAGGGCATCGGCCCGAGCCTTGGTCGGCAATTCGCTGATGCGGTACAAGAGTTCCCGGATCGTTTCCATCTGCCGGTCCATCCGGCACAGGATGGCCAGGATGTTCTCCTCCAGAAGCGGGCTGGCCATCAACTCCTGGCAGTCGATGGTGCGGATGTCCACCACTTCGTAGCGAAAGGAGAGATTTTTTTCAGCAATCGCCGCCGGCGGATTCCAGGCTTCCAGTCCGACGTACAACACCTTTTGAACCAGATCGCTGTCCGGATAGCGCTGGCGGATCAGCGCATAATAGATCAGCATTCGCCACGACATGCCCTCGGATGCGCTTTGCAACTCCAGGTGCAGGATCGAACCGTCCTCCATTCGAAACACCAGGTCCGGCAGCCACTTCCGGGTGGATGCGAACTCCACGGAGAGCGATTCGATCGCCTGAGAACCGCTCAAAATCCGCAACAGCGTCTGGGGCAGGTGTTCGAACAGATCCTTGAGCGTGGTGTCGTACTGGGAGCGGTTGTTTTCGTTTGTATTCTCCATCCGTGCCTTTTGATATGCCAACCTCTTGATCCGCCATTTGTTCGACTGACCGACCACCCGGTCGGTTCCATGTCTCCGCTTGAAGAGAAGCTGCCGGGCCAACGGTTTTGAATCCGCGACACGGAGCGTTCCAAACAAGGCGGAGGCCGAGGAGTCGGGATGATCCAGCTTCCACCTCGATCAACCGGGCAGAAGCCGATTGTCAGGAGCGGGAAAAAAGGGCGGCGGCTTCCCGAACCCGCCGGACGAATCCGATCATTTTCGCGGGATCCTTGATGCCAGGAGTCGCCTCCACGCCGCTGGAGACATCCACGGCATAGGGCTGCACGCGTCGCACGGCATCCGCCACGTTCTCCGGGTCGAGCCCACCGGCCAGAATCCACGGCACCGGAGGTTGAAACCCCGCCAGAATCGACCAGTCGAACGGCTGGCCCGACCCGCCGTAGTGACCCGCCACCTTGGCGTCGAGCAGCAACCCCTGGACCGGATAGCGTGCCACGCCGATCAGATCCTCAGGGCCCGCGACCCGCAGCGCCTTGATCACCCGTCCGGGCAGATCGCGACAGGCCTCGGGGGGTTCATCCCCGTGCAACTGGATGGCATCCAGCCGGCAACGCCCGGCGGTCTCCAGGATGGTTTCACGCGCCGCGTTGACGAACAGGCCGGTGACGGTGACGAACGGCGGCAGGCGCCGGATGATCGCCGCAGCGGACTCGAGGGTGATGCAGCGCCTGGAACCCTCGAAAAAAACGAATCCCAACGCATCGGCTCCTGCCGCGCAGGCCGCCAGGGCATCCTCGAGGCGGGTGATGCCGCAGATCTTGACGCGCGGCATCATCCGTCACGCCTCGACAAGCCATTCCCCGCGTCGGGCATCAGGGCCGCCATGGCGAGGATCACTCCTCGTCGCCGTCCCCCTCGCCATCCGCCTCCTCTTCATCGTCCTCTTCATCCTCGTCGCCCTCGATGCTGCCGACGACCCGACCCAGGAAGTCGAAGATGCGACGCCCCTCTCCGAACCGCTTTTGATCCTCGTCCAGATCGTCGAGGGTCAACTCCGGATCGAAGGCGTAACGGACCGGTTCATCCTCGGCGATCTCCTCGTCCAGGACATAGATTTCGCACGCCTCCGGATACCAATCCTCGAGGGTGAATTTTCTCGACTCGTCCAGACGGGTGAGGATTGGCGACTTGTTGCCGAACTCCAGGGTGATGCTCTGGCCGGGCTTGATTTTGGCGACTTCGATGCTTTCCATGGGGCAGTGTCCCGAGATTTTGAAGCAAGGTGAACAAGGATGCGACCAATCATGAAGAATAACGAAATCGCCTCGCGCTGGCAACCGCGCAAGAGATCCACACCGAAGGTTTGTGTTCTTTTCAACGCCGTTCAGAGGCTGTTTGGCACCTGCCAAACAGCCTCCACGGCCATGCATGGCCCCCCAATTGCGCAGCCATTGTGAGAAGCACGCTATCGATATGTGTTCGATTCGTGCAGGTTTGTGATGCCATACACAGGAATCACCAAACCACCTCTCAGGGAACGTGCAGGGCTATTCGGGCTTGCCGATCAACTCCGGCGAAAAGCTCAAGGTGTGCAGACGCAGCGAGACATACGAGGTGGGATAGTCGGCCACCACGAACTCCACATCATCCCAGAAGAGCTTCCAGGGAAGACGCTCCAGATCGCGCAGATGCCGCACCAAATCGAAATATTGACCGGAAAAGCGCATCTTGAGGGTGTGTTGATGGATCGAGCGCGCCTTGCCCTCTCCCTCGAGCAGGGTGACGGGCGGTTGCACCTCCAGGGAGATGAGCTTCAGACCGCTCTTGCCGGCCAGCATCCCTTGCAGCAGCTTGAGCGTGTCGGCGGGGGAGACCATGCCCCCGAGTCCGGTGCCCAACTGCTTGTCCAGGCTCTCCACCTCCCCTTTCAGCCGTGCGGATCGCGCAGATGCCGCACCAAATCGAAATATTGACCGGAAAAGCGCATCTTGAGGGTGTGTTGATGGATCGAGCGCGCCTTGCCCTCTCCCTCGAGCAGGGTGACGGGCGGTTGCACCTCCAGGGAGATGAGCTTCAGACCGCTCTTGCCGGCCAGCATCCCTTGCAGCAGCTTGAGCGTGTCGGCGGGGGAGACCATGCCCCCGAGTCCGGTGCCCAACTGCTTGTCCAGGCTCTCCACCTCCCCTTTCAGCCGTGCGATCCGCTCCCTGGCCAACTGATCCGGATGCTTGTCCTTGCGGGCCAGCACCTCCTGCTCGAGGGTGGCCATTTCTCGGATCCCCTTTTGCACCTGGGTACGCTGTTTTTCCAGATTGGCCCGCTCCCTGGTGAAGGGATCGAGGATCACCTGGGACCAGAGCGCGCCCAGGGCGATCAGCAGCAACACCAGCAACTGGATCCGCTCGCGCCGCGAAAACTTCTCCATGCGCGCCAGGCTCCCCTGCCACTGTTTCTTCAGATCATTCAGACCGCTCACGGCTTGGCACCCTTTTTGGAATCCGGGGGATCCCCGAGTGGAATGGCCAGGGGTCTGCTCATTTTCTTCATGCGCTCCTGATCCTCTTCCAGGGCCTTGCGGGTCTTCTCCATGATCTCCGGCTCCTTGCGCTCTTTCTTCTCCCAGAACCGATCCAATTCCCGATCGGAGCCGGTATGCGTCTGGAACCGCAACAGCTGGCTCTCCTCCCCGCCGGGCAGGATCCGCAGATGGGTGAAACGATACGCCGCAAACACCGGGCGACGCACGATCGCCTGAATCACCGCGGGAATGCTCTCCGGCTTGCTCCGCGCCGCGGCCCCCTCCAGCAGGATCTCCCGCCCGCCCTCGAAAATCCCGACACCGGTCAACCAGGCCCCATCCTGGGTGGTGGTGGCCATCTCCCGGAAGTAGCCGCCGAATCCCTTGTCGCTGCCCACCCGGCCATCCTGGAACATGGTGAGCATGCGACTCTTGAGATTTTTTTCCTGGTCGAGCCGCTCGGCCTCGTGGGCCAACGCCGGCTGGGGCTCCCGCAGAGGATAGAGCGCGGAGAGTTCGGTCACCCGACTGGTGATGCGCTCCCGCTCCTGTTCCAGCGCACGCAGCGCCCCCCGATCCATGGAGAGCCTCCACTGGACGAACAGCACCAATCCCAGGGTCAACACCATCAGAAGCAGCAGAAAGCGTCCGATCGTGCCCAGCGCCAAAGGATCGAAACGGGGGTGGAAGATCTCCTGATAAAAATTGACCTCCTGCCGGCTCATGCCTCCTCCCCACCTCTCTCCCGCATGGTGGCGCCGATGGCCGGCAGAAGCCGCGCCAGATCCGACTCGGCGACCCCTTCCGGACACTCCAGAATCTCGTTCACCGGCAAGGGTCGAATCCGCATCCCCAACCGCTCGGCCAGGGCCTGCCGGACCCCCTCGATGGGCACGGCCAGAGGCGCGATATGCAACGACGACGCCTGCCCCTGACCAAAGTGGCTTTCGAAATAATCCATGGTGCGCTGCGCCTCCAGGGCGATCCGATCCATGAACGGCGCCCGGGTCACCCCGCCGCCATCGTCATCCAGATTCTCAAGCAGGGTATCGAATCCGTTCTCGAAGCGCCGCGCCAGATAGAACTGACCACGCTTGATCATCATCACCATGCCGCTTTTCTTCTCCAGATGCAGCACCACCATGCCGTCGTGATCGTCGGGCAACCCCCGCGCCAGGTTGCGCAACGCCAACTCCGGGATATCCAGGGCCGTCAGATTCACCCCCGCACCCTGAAAGAGCCGCACCATGTCGCGCACCTCCGACTCCCTGGCCACGGCGACATAGATGCGTGTCGAATTGCCCGGCATCGCGAAGATCTCCACCACCGCCTGGGTGACCGGAAAGGGGATCTGATCCTTGATGCGCCATTTCATGGCCGCGTTCCACTCCTCGCGCGGCAAATCCGGTGCGTCGGCGGGAAAAAGCACGTAGGCGGAACGATCCAGCACGCCCACGAAACGGGCCTTTTCGAGTTTGCGGCTCTTGACGAGCCCCTGGGCCACCTTGGCGGCTGTCTGTCCCTTGGGGACCGGTGAGAAAACGCACACCTCGAGACGCGGCCTCTCCCCCTCCGGAAACAGCACATGCACCAACCCGACCCCTTCGGGAGAGGCGTGCAGCGCGGCCACCCCCTCGGCCTTCTTGCGGGGTCGCTTGAGGAACTTCTTGAAATCGACCGGCTCCCTCAACCCCTGCCAACCGTCGGGCACGCGGAGGGTCAAACGCTCCCGCACCCTGGCGAACCAGCCCTCAATAGACGGAGATACTGACATTGGTGTTCATTCCCGAGCAATAGATGCCTCCCGCATCGTCCGATCGACCGGCGCCGGTCACGACCGCGTAAAAAGTGGCCACGCCGTAAGCGTTGGTCAAGGTACTGCTCGAGGCTCCAGCGGTTCCAAACGTGGGGGTGCCAAAGGCATCGAACGTCACGGACTGCAGCGTGATCGTCACGGTCCCGGTACTGTTGCTGGCACTCGCACAACTGATCGATTCATTCGGCACCTGGATCGACCCATCATCCTCGGTGGTCACGGTGAAATATTGGGAGGTATTGCCGCCGATGCGCGTCGGCGACACGGTGACCTTGGCCGGCAAGAGCGCGGAATAGCAGAATTTCCCCCTGGTCGCCAGAGTGACGCCGCTGGCCCCGACATCGTTGATTTCATTGACTCCGGCCACGATCAACACCTGACCGGAGCGGTTCGGAAAGCGGGTATTCTCGACCGTGGTGGTGTTGTAGAGGCCGGTCAGTGCATTGTAGCCGAGACAACCGAGCTGGATGGTCTCCCGATTGGCCGGATAGGTGACCCGGATCGGCGCCACGCCTCCGGTGGTGGAGGTCACGCCGGTGGTCAACAGGGCCGGATCGCAACCGGTCTGGCCAGAGTAGCCGTGAATCGCACCGCCGCGCAGCGAAGCGCCCACGGTATAGCTCAAACCGCTCAGAGTCTGGGAGAAGTTCTGATGGGTGGTCAGGACAGTGGCGGACAAGGGGCTGGTGACGAAGCGGCGCCGATCCTGGGCGGAGTCGATCCGATCGAAGAGCACCTGATCCCCGGTTTGAATGGTGCGACCGATGCCGGAACTGTCGATCAACCGGCTGGTGTTGAAGCTGGCGGCGGCGTCGGTCAGATTGGGGGAGGATGCGTCGATGGCGCCGGTGGAGCTTTGGGCCAACACCGCGTCGATCAGGTTCAGGGAGATCACCGTGCCGTCCGGCACCGCATTGCCGTAGCGGTCGGTGACCAGTGCCGACCCCAGACGACAATAGACGCCGCCCCGGCCATAATCCTTCAAGTTGACCGCACCATCCTTGAACGCCTCGGAAATGGCCATGGCATGCGCCGGACCCGACGAGATGGCCACCAAAGAGGAGACCGCGCTGGCCAGCACCGTCACCCCATCGGTATCCAGCGCCTCGACCAGGAACTCCACCACGCCGGGACGCACCCCGGAGGTCAGGGTCACGTTCGCCGAACCGCCGCGCGAACGGATCAGAATCGCGTTCACGCTGTCCGTGCTCTTGCGGGTCTCCTCGTCGGTCTCCAGGGTGGCGCCTGTCTTGCGACCCATGCCGGCCACGGTCTCCCCGCCCTGAGGACGGGTTTTCAACGTGACGCGCAGATTGTTGACATGGACCGGATAGTTCAGGCCGGTGCTGCTTTCGTCCAGGGGATCCCCCACCGCGTCGCGCACCTGAATGGCGACGCCGACGGTTTCGCTCTTGCCCACCCCGCGCACGAAGATCTTCTGAGCGCCGGCGGTCATCTGGATCGAACTGGCCTTGCGATCGCTCGAACCGCTCACGCCACCCGACAGACCGATGCGAACGGTGTTGGAAAGCCCGCTGAACTCGTTCAGGGTCAACACCGCGTCGGTGTTGGTCGAGGCGGACACCAGGGTGAAACCGGCCCGACCGGAGACGGTGGTCGCGGTATTGGCCCCTTGAATGGCGCCGGCGGTGGTCAACAGGGTGACCCGCGTCCCATCCGCCACCGGATTGTCGTTGACATCGCGCAGCGACACCGTGACCGTGGCGGTGGACTTGCCGTCCGCGGGCAGGGTGCTGGGATTGACGGTGATCGACGAGTTGCTCGTGGTCGCGGCGCCCGGCGTGAACTGGATGGTTTTGGTGACGATCTTGCCGCCCAGGGTGGCGGTGAGCAGGGTCGTGGCGCTCACGCAGCGCGGGGTCAGAAACAGATTCACGGTCCCCGTGGCATCGGTGAGCCGCTCCACCGCGCTGGTCACCGTGGCGGTGGCGCCGCACAGATCGGTCTCACTGCCCAGCGTTCCCTCCGTGGTCGAAAGGCGCAGCAATCCGCCCATCAGGGGATTGTTGCCAGGTGTCTTGGCGGTGACGCGCACCAGGATATGGCTGGAGCCATCGGCCCGCACCGCATCGGCGCCCAGATCGATGCTCATGTCCCCGACCCGCGCGGCATCGATGCGGATTTTGGTTTCGCGCAGGGGGTCGGTCACCGAGGCCGTGCTGGCCAGGATGGTCCCGGATGGTTTGACGCTGGCGGCGATCAGAACATCGATCAAACCCTGGGCGCTGGCGTCGAAACCGGCCACCGGAAGCGTGCTCAACGTCACGGATTGCGTGACCAGAGCGCTCCGCTCGGCGGCGGAAATCACGATGGAATCACTGCCGGCGTCCGTGTCCAGGGTCGCGAGGAACCGTTGCAGGTTGATCGCCTTTTGCACCGCGTCGGAATCGGACGGGTTGACCAGATCGTGGACGTTGATGGTCTGGATGCCGGTGGTCGAGGCCGGAGTCATGGTGCCGAGCACCACCCCGCCCACCGAAAAGGTGACCGGCGAGAACACCGAACCGATGGTGAAGAACTGAAACCTGCCCTCGGAGTCGGTCTCCCCCTCCTGGATCACCCCGTTGAGTTCCGCCTTGTAGTGCAACCCCTGCACGATCGACCCCTGGAACACCCCCGGATAGGTGGGCAACGAAGCGGTCGGGGTGGCGCTGATCGTGACGCTGGTGGTCAGGTACGGGGCTTCGAGGATGGACAGATGGGCCACCCCGACACTGCCCGGAGCCACCAGGGTGAAGGTGGCCTGCCCGGAGAGGGTGGTTTTGCTCGCACCGCCGGAAATCGTTCCCAGATCCGTGGCCAAGGTCACGGTAGTGCCATCCGCGAGCGGATTGCCGTAGCCATCCTTGAGCATGGCGGTGATCTGGGAGGTGGATTTCCCGTCCGCCGACAGCGTGGAGGGATTGGCCACCAGCGATGAATTGACGTAGGAGAGGGGACCGGGAAGGAATTGAATCGTCTTGGCGATGTTCAGCCCACCCGCCATGGCGGTCACCTGGACCGGTCCGGATTGACACCCCGGCGTCAGGGTCACATAGGCGAAACCATCGGCCTGAATCAGTTTGTCCACCAGGCGCACCGGAGTCACGGATCCGGAACAGAGATTGCCTTCGGTACCCAACGAACCGCCGGTGGTCTCGATGCGGACCAGTGCGCCGGTGATCGAATCATCCGATTGCGCCGTGGCCTTGATCTGAATGCCGACCTTGCTGGCGCCATCCGCCACCACGCCGTCCGCTCCGGTGATGATCTCCAGCGAGACGATGCGCGTCAGATCGACCTGACGCTTGTAGGTGCGCAGGTTTTCGACCACCGCCGTGGTTTCGAGCAGAACGCTCCCGGCGGGCAGGGCATTGGCGGCGATCAACGTGTTGATCAAGGTCGTGGCGTTCGGGATGAACTGGGCGACCGGCAGCTCGGCCAGATTGATCGATGCACTCGCCAGGGCGCTCCGCGCCGAGGCCTTGATCAGGATCGTGGTCGGCGTCGCGGATGTGGAGATGGAACTCAAGAATCGTTGAATACCAATTGCCTTGTCCAGGGCATCCACCCCGTCGGCGGGCACAAGATCGTGCACGGTCACATAATAATAGCCGGAATACTTCGGCAAATTGATCGTGCCCAGCGTCACCCCGCCGATCGAAAAGGTGACCGGCGCCACGGTGGCGCCCTCCACCAGATACTGGAACTTCCCCTCGGAGTCGGTCTCCCCCTCCAGGACCGTGGAGCCGAGCTGGCTCTTGTAGTGGACCCCCACCAGGGTATAGCCCTGGAACACGCCGGTACGCCGGGTGGCGCTGTCCGGAACGGTCGTGGAAGTGAACTTCACCGTGGCCGAGGCGAGCATGCCGCCCAGCGAGGCGGTGACGGTCCCGGTTCCGCTCTGACAACCGGGCGTCAACAACAGGGTGACGGTGCCGCTGGTGTCGGTCATCCGCTCCACCTGGGTGGTGAGGGTGGTCGCGGAGGCGCACAGATCGGTCTCGCCTCCCAGACTGCCCAGCGTGGTGGTCACGGTGACCAGTCCGCCGCTCAACTCCTTGCCGTCGCTGGTTTTCGCCCTCACCTGAATCAGAAGACGGCTCTTGCCATCCGCCGGCACCGATTCGGCACCCGTGATCAGGGTGACGGAACCGACCCGCGCCGCATCGATCCGGGTTTTGGTCTCCTGGATGTGGCTGGTGACCGCGCTCTCGGGAACCAGGGTGGTGCCCGCCGACAGGGTGCCGTTGCTCACCAGCGTGTTGATCAAGGTGGTGGCGCGGGTGTCGAAATCGCTGCCGGTCAACTCGTTGAGCTTGACGCTCTCGGAAGCCAGCGCGGTGCGTGTGGCCGAGGAAACCCAGATGATGTCGGCGTTCGGAGAGGTGTCCACGCTGGCCAGAAACCGTTGCAGATTGGTCGCCTTGACCCGCGCCTCCCCATCCGAGGCGTTCACCAGGTCGAACACGCTCATGCTGTAGGAACCGGTGGTGATGGGCGTGAGGGTGCCCAGCACCACACCACCCACGGAAAAGGTCACCGGCGCGATGGTGGTGCCGTCGGAGAGATACTCGAAACGTCCCTGGGCATCGGTCTCCCCCTCCTTGACCACGGTGCCCAGCTGGGTCTTGTAGTGGACACCCACCACGGTCGAACCTTGAAACGTTCCGTAATAGGTGGTCGTCGCGGTGGTGGTCGTGGTGGTCGTACTCGTCGCGCTCGACGACTTGGAACCCGAACCACTGCCCCCGCCACCGCAGCCGGTCAGGATCATGCCCACAAGAGCGACACCAAGGATTCGCAAACCCATTTTCATCACGCCTTCATCCTCGCCAACCAGAATCAATCCGACACGGAGAACACCCGAAGAATCTTTGCAAAATTCAGACCGCAATCCCGATTCCGGAAAATATCGCCGCCTTGCCAGCGAGAAGATGCATTTTAACGCTGGCATCCGCGGGGATTTGATGGCATAGTCAAACGTTGGCAGACTGATCGAAACCCGACCGGTCCTTTTGGCTTGTCCCATTCCGCGTTAAGATTTTTTCATAAAGAGACCAACCGACCATGGCCAATGTCATCATCCTGGGCGCCCAATGGGGCGACGAGGGCAAGGGAAAGATCGTCGATCTTCTCACCGAACAGGCGGACGCCGTGGTCCGCTTTCAGGGCGGACACAACGCCGGGCACACCCTGGTGGTGGATGGCATCAAATATGTCCTGCATCTGATCCCCTCCGGCATCGTGCGCGGCAAAACCTGTCTGATCGGCAACGGCGTGGTGCTGGATCCCAGCGCCCTGATCGCCGAAATCGAGGAGTTGTCCCGTCAAGGGGTGACCATCACCGGCGCGGGCTTCAAGATCTCCGCCCTCACCCAACTCATCATGCCCTATCACCGCGAACTCGATCTGGCCCGTGAACGCCGCAAGGGCAAAGGCAAGATCGGCACCACGGGACGCGGCATCGGCCCGGCCTACGAAGACAAAATGGCCCGGCGCGGCATCCGCGTCGGCGATCTCTACAACCGGCAACTCTTCGAATCCAAGTTGCAGGACAATCTCGCCTACCACAACTTCGTGCTCGAAAACTTCCACAACGCCGCCACGTTCACCCTCGAGGCGATCCGCGACGACTACCTGCGCATGGCCGATCAACTGGCCCCGTTCATCGATGACGTCAGCCTGATCCTGGCCGATGCCATGGAAGCCGGTCAGTCGATCCTCTTCGAGGGCGCCCAGGGCACCATGCTCGATGTGGACCACGGCACCTACCCCTTCGTGACCTCCTCCTCGACCGTGGCCGGCGGGGCCTGCTCCGGCACCGGGGTCGGTCCCACCCGCATCGATTACGTGCTCGGCGTGGCCAAGGCCTACACCACCCGCGTGGGTGGCGGCCCTTTCCCCACCGAACTCCACGACGCCGTGGGCGAGCATCTTTTCAAGGTGGGTCACGAACTGGGGGCCAGCACCGGGCGCGCCCGGCGTTGCGGCTGGTTCGACGCCGTGGTGGTGCGCCACGCGGCGCGCATCAACGGCATCACCGGCCTGGCGCTGACCAAGCTCGACGTGCTCGATGGCCTGCCCACCCTCAAAATCTGCGTGGGCTATCAACGCAACGGTCAAAAACTCACCACCATGCCCTCGGATCCGGGCGTGCTCGAGGCGTGCGAGCCGATCTACGAGGAGATGCCCGGCTGGAACGATTCCACCTCGGGCATCGATCAGGTGGAACAACTCCCCAAGGCCGCCCGCGACTACATCGCCCGGCTGGAGCAACTGACCGGCATTCCCGCCGCCATCCTCTCCACCGGTCCGGATCGGGTGCAGACCATCATTCGCGACAACCCGTTCCAACGCGCCAACTCCTGACCCACCAGGTCGCCATCCCCATCACCCCGTCCGTCCGGTTCGGGGATGGCGACCTTCCGCATCCACGGTTGAATCAACCTCCTTCGAGGGCACGGTGGGCAAGGCTTTTTTCCAGATACGCGACCTCGTTCCCCGACTGCTGATCGCCATCGCCGTCGGATGGTGGCTCGCGGCGTGCTCCCCGCTGACGACACTGACCGGGGACAAACCCAAGCTGGAAAAACCCTCTTTAAGCGTCGTGGACGTGCAACCGGCGCGCAAAGGCAAACCCGCACTCCTGGAACCACGCCTGCGGGTACGGGTCAAGGTGGAAAATCCCAACCCGGTCGAGTTGCCCATCGGCGGCATCGAGTGTCGTCTCGAAATGCAGGGCATGGATTTCGCCACCGGCAGAACCACCGATTTCTTCGTCATCCCGGCCCATGGCTCCACCGAGTTCGACCTGGAGGTATCCACCGAACTCAACAAGGCGATGAAACAACTCTCCGCCCTGCTGCGCAAAAAGGAACTCTCCGCCGACTACCGGCTCAGCGGTCGCATCCACGTCGAAATCCCCTTCATCGGCGCCGTCCCCTTCGAAAAAAGCGGCACGTTGCAACGCGCGATCCGATGGGATGAGTAATCCCCCTTCCAACGCCCGGCAAAACACGGCACGTTGCAACGCGCGATCCGATGGGATGAGTAATCCCCCTTCCAACGCCCGACAAAACACGGCACGCCGCGACCCGCGATCCGGTGGCATGAACAACGCCCGGCAAAACACGGCACGCCGCGACCCGCGATCCGGTGGCATGAACAACGCCCGGCAAAACACGGCACGCCGCGACGTGCGATCCGGTGGTGGCATGGACAATCCCCCTTCCAACGCCCAGGAACCCGCCGATCGCGCAACGCCGCGCGACACCCCGTCGCGCGCTCCCGCCATCCGGTCGGAATCCCCCCTTGTGGAACTGCTGATCGAAAAGATCGTGCCGGGCGGCATGGGACTGACCCGCCTCCAAGGCCAGGTCGCCTTCGTGGCCGGGGTGATTCCCGGCGACCGCATCCTGGGACGCATCGTCGCCACCCATCGCCATCACCTGATCGTCCAACGGGAAAGCCTCCTGGAATCCGGTCCCGACGCCGTGGATCCAGGCTGCCCCCACGCGGAACGTTGCGGTGGATGTCAATTGCGACGCCTGGATCCCAGCCGACAAGACTCCCTGAAAAGCTCGTTCGTGGATGAGAGCCTGCGCCGCATCGCCCGCATCGATCCGGAAGGGATCATCCAGCCGCTCCTGCCCGCCGACCGGATCGATGGCTATCGCCGCCGGGCCAGGCTGCACACCCGCTGGAACGGTCAGGAACTGCTGCTGGGCTTCCATGCCCACGCCTCCCATGAGATCGTGGATCTGGTCACCTGCCCGGCTCTCGATCCCCGCCTGAACGCCCTGCTCGCTCCGCTGCGCCACCTCGGTGCCTCCCTGCGCGCCCGTGACTCCCTCACCGCCTTCGAACCGGTCCGCGGCGATCAAACGGTCGGACTGATCATCGCGCTATCCCGTCCCCCCTCGGCTGCCGATAAGGAGTCCATGCGCGCGTTCGCTCGCCAACAAGGGCTCCGGCAACTCTGGATCCGCGTGGGTGGCGCCGCCCCCGCTCCCCTGACGCGAGACGAGCCCCTCGCCTATCGGGTCGGAGGATGCACGATTCGTTTCGAGGCGGATGACTTCGTGCAAGGTCACGCCGAGCAAAACAAACGGCTGGTGGAGCTGGCACTGGAGTTGGCCGGAGAAGGTGAACGGGCCTGGGATCTCTTCTGCGGGATCGGCAACTTCACCATTCCCCTGGCCGGACGGTTCGACACGGTGCTGGCCGCCGACCTGCTGCCCGGTTCCCTGCGCCGCTGTGTCGAAAATGGTCGCCTGGCCGGCCTGGAAACGCGCATCCAGACCCGCCGCGTGGACCTGTTCCGCGACGAGGGGGGAGCCACCCTCCCCTGGGATGATGCCGCGCCGGAGGTGATTCTTCTGGACCCGCCCCGCAACGGCGCGGAAAGTGTCTGCCGTCGGGCCGCCGTGACGAAAACGGCACGATTGGTGTATATCTCGTGCGATCCGGCCACCTTTGCCCGCGACGCGGCCACCCTGATCGCCGGCGGATATGGCCTGGAACGGGTTCAACCCATCGACCTGTTCCCGCACACCCGCCATGTGGAGCTGATCGCCCGCTTCACGCGCATGACGGATGGATGAATGAACATTTATGTGAGAGAATCGATTGTACATCTTGAATATTTATTGTTAGAATCATGGTCAATACCGATATGAATACATCAGAGCACCAGTTGGCGACGGGGATGGGACCATGACCGATCTTCCAGGCAAACGCGCGATGCTGGAAAAACAGGCGCAGCGCGCACAACAGACCAAGGCCGCCGAAGAGGCGGAAAAAACGGCGCGCGCTGCCCAGGCAAGCGGACAGGCCGTCGTCGGGGCCCCGCCAACCCCAACGCAGTTGGACGCCATGCAGGATCAGTTGAAGGCCGAGGAGAACATCATCCTGGCCGGCAAGCTGGAGCAGCAACGCAAGAAACGCGAGCAGGAGCTGCAACGCGGCAAACCCAAGACCATCGAGAAGGTCAATGTCGAAGATCTGAAGTTCACCCGCGAGGAGCGCAAGGTCGAGTTGCCGGAGCGCATTCGCAGGCTGCCCAAGGATCATCCGGTGCGGCTGATGTATGAAAAGGGGTTCAAGGAGAAGGGGATCCGCCTGCCCAGTTCGTCCTACGCCGTGGACACCGACAACGCTCTGGACATCAAGGACACCATCCAGACCGTGGTCAAGCCGGCGCTGGCGATCGTGGTGATCATCCTGATCTTTTTTGGTCTCTGGAAGGGTGCCCAGAACTATCAGAGTGGTGCCGCCGAGACTCGCCAGGAGATCATGGCGCTGTTGCGGGAAAAACAGTACACCCCGGACCATCCACGCCTGAAAAAGGAGTTTCGCGAGCTTTACTGGAGCAACTGGTTGCCGGATCTACAAAAGTTGTTGCGCATGATTCAGTCCATGGGGATCAATCCCGACGCACTGACCGCCAATCCGGAGTCGGGGAGTTATCTGGAGTACATCAAACGGCACAATCTGCCGTTCAACCAGACCGACGCCCTGGAGTGGTATTCGCGCGAGATTCGATAAACGCTTTAGAACCCCCGGATGCCCCCGGTGGCGGCATGGGCATCGGAGGGCAAACGAACCTCCCCCGGGTGGCGGCAATCATCCGGGGGCCAAACCCAGCCAGCGTCGCCAGGGGGCGTATTTTTCCAGCCGCCCCATCTCCTCGAGATAGGTCGAAAAATTCATGCCCAGGCGGGTCTCCAGCAACCGGGCCCGTCCGGCCAGACTCCGGCGACCCTCCCATTCCGGAACACCCGGTCCGGCGAACAGAATCTCGTTGCTGAATCCGGGAACCGAAAGCCCCAGCGTCGCGCGCGGAAACCGCCGGATCAGACCCGCCGTCACCCCCTGGAACAGAGGCTGCTCGCTGCGCAACACGTTGATGGTCAACACGCCGCGCGCGCTCAACCGCTCCCTCGCGATCTCGAACATCGGCTCGGCATACACCCCGCGCGCCGCCCCGTGTTGATCGAAGGCATCCAGCAGGATCAGATCCCATGTCGAAAACCGTTCCAGATCCAGAAACCGGGCTCCATCCGCGCAGATCACGTTGAGCCGCGCGTCGCTGGGCAGATGGAAATACCGACGCGCCACCACGGGCAGGATGGGATCGTTTTCCACCACATCCATCCGGCAGGCGGGAAAGTGATGCAGGAGAAACTTGGCCAGGGATCCGCCGCCCAACCCGACCATCAACACCCGGAACGGTTCGTCGCGCGCCGCGGCCTCCAGAAACAGCAAACCAGCCATCATGCGCCGGGTGTAACGGAGCATCAGTCGGTTCGGATCGTCGATGGCCATGCGGCTCTGGGTGAGGTGGCTGTCGAAGGCCAACAGACGGGAGTGATCGTCCTGGAGCACCTCGATCATCCGACCGGCGTGCTCGCGTCGATACAACACCCGCATTTCGGGTTCCAGAAGATCGCGACTGGCGCCCATGTCGATGGTTGGTTACCCGAAGGCTGGCGTGAGCCGAGGCGATCCCGCGCTTGGGACCGCCTCGGGAGGGAGGTGGAGTCAGGCTGCGGCCCCTTCTCCGATCCTCTGGGAGAGGGCGGCCTTGATGAAATCGTCCAGATCGCCGTCGAGCACCGCATCCGCGGCCCCCTTTTCGACGCCGGTACGCAGATCCTTGACCATGCGGTAGGGATGGAGCACATAGGAGCGGATCTGGCGACCCCAGCCGATTTCGCTCTTGGCGTCGTTGATCTGTTTGTTCTCGTCGGCGCGTTTGTCGAGTTCGAGCTGATAGAGACGGGCCTTGAGCATGCCCATGGCCTCATCCTTGTTGCGATGTTGCGAGCGACCGTTCTGACACTGCACCACGATGCCGGTGGGGTTGTGGGTGATGCGCACCGCCGAGCTGGTTTTGTTGACGTGCTGCCCCCCCGCGCCGGAGGCGCGATAGGTGTCGATGCGCAGATCCTTCTCCTCGATGGCGATCTCGATGGTGTCGTCGATCTCGGGATAGACATAGACCGAGGTAAACGAGGTATGGCGTCGCGCCGAGGCGTCGAACGGGCTGATGCGCACCAGACGGTGGACACCGCTTTCGGTTTTCAGGTGACCGTAGGCGAACTCCCCCTCGATGCGCAGGGAGACCGACTTGCAACCCGCCTCGTCGCCGGGCTGATAGTCGTTCATTTCCACCTTGAAGCCGTGGGATTCGCACCAGCGCAGATACATGCGCAGCAGCATCTCGGCCCAGTCCTGGGACTCGGTGCCCCCGGCGCCGGGATGGATCTCCAGGAAGGCGTTGTTGATGTCGGCCTCGCCCGACAGCATGCGCGCCAACTCGAGCGCCTCGACGCGCGCGAGCATGGCCACCGCCTGGTTTGTCACGTCGGCCAGGAGATCCTCTTCCCGCTCCTCCACGGCCATGGCGTGCAACTCCCGGGCATCCCGCAACTCCTGGACCAGATGGTCCCATTCGCCGATGGTCTTTTCCAGGAGGCTTTTTTCACGCATCACCTCGCGGGCCCGATCGGGCTGATTCCACAGCGCGGGATCCTCGGTAAAGGAGATCAGCTCCTCCAGCCGTTTCTTGCCGTGATCGTAGTTAAAGATGCCCCCTCAGGAGATCGAGTTTCTCCTGGATGGCATCGAAATGGCGTTGAACGTTTTCTTCCATGGTGGTGCGACGAAACTCCTCGACAAGGTTGCCCCCAATCAAATCGCTCCATTCTAGCCCATCTCATACCGGTTCGTCACCCTTTAAGTTCAAGGTGCGCCGAAAAACGGTCCATCACCCCCCCGCATGGGAACCATCCACAAACAAAACCGATCCAAATCATCATTCTCCCTGTATCCGGGAGCGATTCTACGCTAAACTCTTCGTTTTCCGTTTTGAATCGGCTCTCATGGCCAATAAAAATCTCAAAGCAAGGAATCATCACCGTGTCCGACTGGCATCCCTACTCCTGGAGAACCTTTCCCGTCCTCCAACAGCCCGATTGGCCCAGCCCCGAAGCCCTGGCGGCCACCTGCGAAAACCTCACCCGCTATCCGCCCCTGGTCTTCGCCGGCGAAGTGCGCTCCCTGAAAGATCACCTGGCCAAGGTCGCGCGCGGCGAAGCCTTTCTGCTGCAAGGCGGCGATTGCGCCGAATCCTTCAACGACTTCACCGCCAACTCCATCCGCGACAAACTCCGGGTGCTGTTGCAAATGGCGGTCATCCTCACCCACGGCATCGCCAAACCGGTGATCAAGGTGGGACGCATCGCCGGCCAGTTCGCCAAACCCCGCTCCAGCCCCATGGAAACGCAAAACGGCGTCTCCCTGCCGAGCTTCCGCGGCGAATCGGTCAACGATCCGGCCTTCACCGAAGAGGCCCGCGTCCCGGATCCGTTGCGTCTGGAACGGGCCTATTTCCAGTCCGCCAGCACCCTCAACCTGTTGCGCGCCTTCACCCACGGCGGTTTCGCCAACCTGCACCGTGTCCACACCTGGAACCAGGACTTCGTGGCCAACAGCCCGCAAGGCCAACGCTACGCCCACCTGGCCGACGAGTTGACCAACACCCTCGACTTCATGCGCGCCATCGGCCTGAACTCCATGAACAGCCCGATGCTCAAGGAGGTCGAATACTTCACCAGCCACGAGGCCCTGCTGCTCGAATACGAAGCATCCCTCACCCGTCAGGACTCCCTGACCGGAGATTACTACGACTGTTCGGCCCACATGATCTGGATCGGCGAGCGCACCCGGCAGCCGGATGGCGCCCATGTCGAGTTTCTGCGCGGGGTGAAAAATCCGTTGGGGGTCAAGATCGGTCCCAAGGCATCGGTGGACGATCTGTTGCGCCTGTGCGACAAGCTCAGCCCGGACAACGAACCGGGTCGCCTCACCTTCATCGGGCGCTTCGGCCACGATCAGATCGCCAAGACCTTCCCGCCCCTGGTGCAGGGCATCATCAAGGAGGGGCGCACCATCGTCTGGAGCTGCGATCCGATGCACGGCAACACCTACTCGGCCCCGAGCGGACACAAAACCCGCGCGCTGGATCATATCGTCGGGGAGTTGCGGCAGTTCTTCGAAATCCTTCAGGCCGAAAACGTCTGGCCCGGCGGGGTCCATTTCGAATTGACCGGGGACAACGTGACCGAATGCGTGGGCGGCTCCCACGACATCCGCGAAGAGCATCTGATCGAACGCTACGAAACCACCTGCGATCCGCGCCTCAACGCGGCCCAGAGTCTGGATGTCGCGTTTCTGGTTGCCGAGGCGTTGCGTTCGTTTCAGTCCAAATAACGTGCGGGATGGGGGGAGCACCCCTCCCCCCGACCGCGAACCTTCCTTGCCGCGACTCCACGGCAATCGACCAGCCAACCCGACCCGCGACGACCGGACGCAAACACCTGCCCCCCTTGGGGAACAACGGTCCGTTCACCGGCGTCGCGCAGATCGTCACGACTCGTTCCCGGCCATGGAGCAATCCATGGGGCACAACGATCCGTTCACCGGCGTCGCGCAGATCGTCACGACTCGTTCCCGGCCATGGAGCAATCCATGTGGATCCAGCCGGTAAAACCGGTCATGCCGCTGATCCCCAGCCCCAATCCGAACGACCAATCCCGCGCGGCGGTCTCCGGCACGCTGCCACGCCGGATCGTGCGACGCGCGAAACCGCGCGCGATCAAACCATTGCCAAACGGTCCCTTGCCGGTGGGACGCATCTCGATCGTGGTCATTGCTTTTCTCCAGGTTGCTTGTCTGTATTGAGTGATCGTGTACGATGGGGTGCCGATCATCCATGGGATGACCAGATCGCGATCGCCAGCAGCGCAATGAGAATCAGGCTCGTGGCGATCAACCCCCAGAACATCAGCCCGGACAGATCCCGTTCCAACGCGTCGGCGCGATGCTCGACAGGAAACGTGGGTTCTCCGCGACTTTCCATCCTCATTCCTGACCCTCGAAAGATCGGGTTCTTCATGAACTGGCGGCGCGTTGTTTCGATCGCGCCAGTCGCATCATTGGCAGGCAGGTTAATGACATGCAAACCATCTGCCAACATGCATTAACCGGGTGAGTCAGGTTGTCGCGCGAGAATTATCAGGAAAAATCAAACGAATGAAACAGGCTTGGACCGGACGTGTCCATCCTTGTGCCGTTCATTCGTCACCGGGCGTCAAAAGCCACCTCACCGTTCGGACCGACACGCAGCGGCGCGGGCGTCAAGCCGGCGGCGTGGCGGGCCTGGATGGCCAGGAAAGCGCTCTCCAGCTTGCGGGCGAAGGCCGCGCCCGAAAAAAGTTCGGCCCCGGATACCGCGTGACGCAAGCGGGCGCGCGCCTGCTCCCGCATCTCCCGATCCAGGGCCAGCTCCAGGGCGATCCGCCCGTACTGACGCAGATCGGCGGCGATCCACTCCGGAAACCCCAAGGCGGTGAGCAGACTGGCCCCGACCCGACCGGCAAAGGTGGTGCCGCGCAGGGTGACCACCGGGCAGCCGGCCCACAGGGCATCGCTGGCGGTGGTGTGGGCGTTGCAGGGCAAGGTATCCAGGAACAGGTCGGCCAGGCGGTAACGGGCCAGATGTTGGGCATGGGGCAGCGGGGGTGCGAAGATCAACCGGCCCGGATCCATGCCGATGCGGGCGACCATGCCGCGCACATGGCGTTGCGCCTCGGCATTGAAGGCCAAAAGCCACAGACAGCTCCCCGGTACGGTGCGCAGCAGTTCCAGCCAGAGCCCGAAAAAGTCCGGGGTGATCTTGACCGTCTGGTTGAAGCAGCAGAAGACCACCCCTTCTTCCGGCAGACCGTGGGCGCGGCGTGTGTCAATCGTTGCATCGATGCGGCGCTGACTGTCGTTGACCTGATAGCTTCCGGCCAGCCAGATCGGTTGTTCGGCGAAGAACGGGCGGTGGTGTTCGGGCAGAACCACCTGGTCTGCCACCACGTAATCGATGAAATCCCCGCCCATGGTGCCCGGATAGCCGAGATAGGCCACCTGGAGCGGGGCCGGACGCAACGCCATGACGCAGGGACGGGCATCGCGGGTATAGCCCTTGAGATCCACCAGGATGTCGATCCGGTCGTCCGCGATCCGTTGGGCGAGGGTGGCGTCATCGAGGGTGGCGCCGTCGCGGAAGGTTTCGATGTTGTTCATCAGGTCGCGCCGGACCACCGAACCATCGTCCGGACCATACGAATAGCCGAAGATCCGGAACCGGGTCCGGTCGTGGGAGGCGAAGAGTTCACGGGCCAGCACCGCGGTGGCGTGCTGGTGAAAATCCCCGGAGAGATACCCCACCCGAATGCGCCGCTCCCCAGCCTCGACCCGCATTGTACGGCGCACCGGCGGCATGGCGCGGGTCTGTTCGACGACGCGAGCGGCGAAACGGTCCGCGCAGCGTCGCATCTCCCCCGGGTCCCGACAGAAGAAGAGAAACGAAAAGGGATTGATCTCGGCCTGATCGCGGCGCATCTGTTCGACCAGCCGCATGATCAGCGGATCGAGTTCCGACCAGTCGCACGCCTGTTGTTTCTGATGGATCAGGTGCATCAACGCCTGGGTATGCTCGGGGTTGGCCTCGAGCGCGCGACGAAGGGCATGGATCGCCTCGTGGACCACCCCCAGACGCACCAGGGCGATGCCGAGGTTGGTCCAGGCCAGATGGTGGGTGGGATCGATCTCCACGCAGCGCCGGTAGGCCTCCACCGAGGCGGAAAAATCGCGCCGGTCCGAAAGAATGATGCCGAGATGGTTCCATGCCTCGGCGTGATGGGGTGCGAGACGGATGGCGCGTCGGCAGATGGTTTCAGCCTCGGCGTGGCGACGGAGTTGATTCAGGGCGATGGCCAGGTTGGCGAGCACCCTGGCATCGTGCGGATTTTCGGCGAGCAGCCGTTGGTAGGCATCCACCGCCTGTTCCAGCCGCCCGGCCCGATGGTGGAACAGGGCGACTTGCAAGAGCGTCGCGGCCATGCGCGGTTTCAGGCGCGCATGAGATCGGGGTTCAGGTCCGCCACCTTGAGAATGTGGTGGATCTCGCGGCTGCGGAACCCCAGGGCCATGGGGCGCGTCTGGTTGGAGACCGCCACCACATCATAAAGTTCGTCCACCACCCCTTCGACGGTCAGGGTATGGGTGGCGGCACCGCTCTTGAGATCCACGATCTGGATGCCGCAACGGGGTGCGACTTCTTCTCGTTCCAGGCGGGCATGGAACGGCAGATCGCTGAAAGAACGGTTTTCGCGTGCCTTGGACATGCCCACCACCGCGTAGTTGCCGACCAGGGAGAGTCCGCGCAGAAAGCCGGGGCAGAACGCCACCGGTTCGAAGCGTTCGCTTTTGGTGTCCACGAAGCCCAACTCGCCGCTTCCAGCGTTCAGCAGCCACACCTTGCCCTGATGGACGCGGGGAGAATGGGGCATGGAGAGTCCGGTACAGATCACCTCGTCGTTCCACATATCCATCACCACCCCGCCGCCGACGCGGTGTTCGCGCCACCCTTCCACCACGTCGGTACGACTGACCATGGTGACGTAGCGCGGGCGTCCCTGATCGAGGGCCAGGCCGTTGATGTGGCAGCGGTCTTCGGCCACCAGTCGGGAAATGAACGGTGGTTTCCAGATCGGCACGAAGCTGTCGTTCTCGCCGGTGGTGGCCACGCAGTTGAACAGGGTCACCACGAAAACCGCCCGTCCATCCGGCAGAATGGCGATGTCGTGGATATCCACATCCCCGGTGGTATGGCCGGTCATGGGCACGTAGAGGGCGTCGTGTCCGTCGTGGGTCTGGCCCGTTTCGAGGATATCCGTGAAGCGCCAGAGTTGAAACCGCGAGGCGAGCCACAGGGTTCGTCCCCGTTGGGCCACCCCCATGCAGCGGTCGAAGGTACGTTCGAATACCGACATCGAGCCATCGGGTTTCAAACCAATGAAAAAAATCTTGCTCGCCTGATAGGTGGTAAAGATCAGGCTGACCCGTTCCTGTTCCAGCCAGCGGGTGAACAGGCGTGAGCCATCGATGCGCAGGATCGGTTCCGGGGTGGTGGATGGGTTAGGTTCTTCCATGATGGGATCCCAAGTTGAACAAACTGTCGGGGTCCCAGGGCAACGCCCTGGGACTTTGATGTTGACTTTCGCGCGCTTTTCACGATAAGCGATTTTTGCGAAAAATCTCGCAAGCGCGCGGGTCTCATGTGCCGCGCTTCGTTGCCGGTTTGGGGCAACGAAGCGCGGCGGATTGCTCACCGTCCGATAGCCGCCTCCAGCGGCCTGTTGTTGGCCATGTTCGCGGGAACGTTTCCCAGAAAACGCGAAACGTTCCCGCAGCCAAGGCTGCACGCAGCGTTTTTTCGCAAAAGACGCAAAAACGCTTTTTTGTAGAGCGCGCCAAAGTCAAAATCAAGATCAAAACCAAGATCAAGATCAAAAGCAACACCTCGGAGGCTCTGCCTCCGCACTTAAGCCGGGGACCTTCGGCCCCCGGCCCGCAGCAATTTTATACCTTGCCCTTCTCTACCGCTCCCCCAACGCAGCATGCATGGCATTGAAAAGAGGTGAAAACAAATACTCCAATATCGAACGATGACCCGTCAAAATCGATACCTGCAAAATCATCCCCGGCACCAACCGATAACTCTGCCCCCGACTGACAAACGAAGCACGCTCGGTCTTCACCCGCACCTTGTAAAAAGGATTGCCCTCCTTGATCACGAATGTGTCCGGACTCACATTCACCACCTGCCCGTTCAACTCGCCAAATCGGGCGGCATCCGAGGAGATCAACCGAACCTTGGCCTGCTGCCCAACCGAAACATACCCGATATCGTGAATCGGCAACTTGGCCTCGATCACCAACTCATCTCCCTCAGGCACAATCTCCAGAATCGTCTCACCAGCCCGAATCACCCCACCCAACGTGGCCACATTCAAACTCTTGACCACCCCCTGCACCGGGGATTTGACCTGAGTACGCCGAAAACTATCCTCGAACTTGCCCAAACGAGCCTGATGCTCGATCAAATCACGCCGCGCGGTCTCAAGCTGCTTGCTCACCTCCTCGTCATAACGACTGCGCACCAACTTCAATTGGGCATTGGCCTCCTTCAACATCGCCTCGGCCCGCGCCACCGCCGAAGTGTCCTCCTCGATGCGACTCTGCACCGCACTCAACTCCTTCAACAAATCCAAATGACCATATCGGCTGGAAATGTCGTTTTTCAACAGCTTCTCGCTGATATCCACCTGCTCCTTCAAAAGTCCGGAACGCTTCTGGGCGTTGCGCAACCGCGCCTGAATCTCCTGGATGTCGTGCTGACGCTGAACCACGGTCTCGGACTGTCCGGTGATGGCGTTCTTGAGGTTCACCCGCCTCGACTGGAACTGATCCTTGACCTGCCGCACCCGCTGCTCGCCAAACTCACGGGTCTGCTCGGACGTGAACTGCAACTCCTCCTTCCCCGCCGCCTCGGCCTCCAGTCGGATGATCTCCACCTGCAACGCGGTAACCCGCGCCTTCAACTCACCCACATCCGCCCCCGAGGCGGTCGATTCCAACTCCAGCAAGGGTTGATCGCGCTGCACCACCTGCCCCTCGCGCACCAGGATCTCACGCACGATCCCCCCTTCCAGATGCTGCACCTTCTTGACCAGCGACGAAGGAACCACCTCTCCCTGGGTGATGCTGATGATGTCCAACGTGCCATGATGACCCCAGGCCAACAAAATCACGATCACCACGAAAACCGCCCACAAAAACCGCCGCGAGGCCCGCGCCGAATCGGGATCCAGCTCCCCGAAGGGCGGAACCGGATTCTCGACGGCGCTCATGCCGGCCCCCCGATCCGTGCCGGACGCACCTCGGCCTTGCGCACCATCGGCGTCGGCTTGACGTTGAGATCCACCACCACATCCGCCACCTGGGCGGCATTGAAATCGTGGGAGGCCATCACCACCGCCCGCCCCTCGGCAATCCAACCCTTGATCAACTCAAGCATCAACTTGCGCCCCTCGCCGTCCATCCCCTCCAACGGCTCGTCGAGCAACACCAACCACCCATCCACCGCCATGGCACGCGCCAGGGCAATGCGCCGCCGGATGCCGGGCGCGAGTTTCTGCCCGGCTTCGGTCAACGGACGCTCCAATCCCTGATCACTTTCGTTCAAAAAACGCCGCAACCCCACCCGATCGACCAGACCTTGCAGATGGTTGTCATCCAGATCAGGCCGCACGGTGAGCAGATTCTCCCGCAGACTTGCCTCCAGAAACAACGGCTCCTGAGGCAAACAGGTCAAACACGCATGCCACCAGTCGGGTTGCAGTTGCGCCAGATTCATCCCATCCACCAGGATCTTGCCACGATTGGGCTCCAAAACCCCGGCCAACAAACGCAACAACGTGGTCTTGCCGCTGCCGTTGTCCCCGACCACGGCCACCAGCTTTCCCGGCTCGATCGCCAACGAAAGCGCCTCGAACAACACCCCCTTGCTGCCCGGCCAGGCAAAGCCGACACTCTGCAACGCGACATGGCCGGAAAAGGTTTGTGGCATCACCCCCTCCCCTTTCTCCAACGGGAGCTTGCCGAACTGGGCGAGCATCTCCAACCCCTGACGCGCCTTGGCCAACTGCGGGGCCAATTGTGCGTTGCGCAGCAGCGGGGCGATGGCACGACCGGCCAGAATGTTGGCGCCGATGATCAGACCGGTATCCATCTGGCCCAGAATCGCCAGCTTGGCCCCCACCCCGATCACCGCCACCCCCATCAGGGCCCCAATCCCCTGGGTGACCGATTGCAACCCCTCCTGCCGGTCGATGAGGCGGGTTTGCTCCAGATGCAGCTTGACGGTCTGCTCCCACCAGCTTTTGCGCAACAAAGCGCCGGCGTTGAAAATGCGCACCGTTTCGGCGGCGGACAGGGTGGCGGCGGAGAACGCCGCATGCCGGGCCGACAGTTGGGTGACCTCCTGGGTCGGTTTGTTGAGACGATGCTGGGAAACAAGCGTCAGGAGATAGACGACAAGCAGAAAAGACGCCGCGATCGCGGCGATCCACGGATGGATCAGCAACAGCGCGGCGATGAACAACAACGCATACGGCATGTCCAACAGCGCCACGATGGTGGCCGGGGTGTAGCTCTTTTGCACCGTGGCCAGATGTCCCAACAACTCGCGTTGACCGGCGGGGGGCAATCTCATCAGTTCAGCAAGCCGCACACCGATCAGGTTGTTGAAAAAACCGGCGGCCACCCGACCCATGGGCGGATTGGTGACCCGGTTGGCCAGATCGCGACGCAAACGCCGCAATCCCCCCTCCATCAAAATCGCCAGCACCACGCCCACGGTCAGGGTGATCAGGGTGGCATCCACCCCACTGGCCACATAACGGTTGAGCACCTGGATCACATAGAGCGACGAAGCCAACCCCAGCAGGTTGATCAACAGCGAAGCGGCCAAAAGCTCGATGGCCAGCACCGGTCGCAGCCACAAAAAACGCATAAGCTCCTTCATGACATCAACGTCCGCGCATGCATCCCCTGCCCCCCTTACGCGTGCGCCACCGCATGCGGATGGAACGGATCCTCCACCAGCAACGGTTGACTCTGGACCACCACCGCGCTGGCGTGATCCGTCGGCGCGACCTCTGGCGTCACCGCTTGCGGACCATCCGGCACGGCGGTGATCATCGCCTGAATCGCCAGGTCGAGATCATGGTCCGTGGACGCCACCACCGGCGTGGCATCCTCCAGAATATCGAAATACCCCCCTCTGGCGATCTCGGGCAAAAGGGTCGCCGGAACGTTCTCCGGAAGCAACGCGGCAACCGCGTCGTGCAACGCGATCGTATCCGTGGGATGGACCGCGAAATTCACCTCCGAGATCCCACCCACGCCACCATCGGAACGGGTGAAGGAAGCGTCGGTCAGAATCTGGTTTCCACCCTGCCACTGGCCGTTGGCCGTGGTCGAAAGGGCGATCGAGGCGATGCCGTGTTGCGCCAGACTGCCCAGCTCGTCGGCCTGCGAGAAACCATCCTGGTTGGCATCGCGCCACACCAACAAATCGTTCCAGGCCGCATCATGGGCATCCAACAGGTGGTCCAGATTGTCGTCAAACCGGGCCAGGGCAGCCATGCCGGAGGGGGCAGCGTCGAACATCCGCTCGGAGAACAGCTCCGTGGCGTCGTTGATCACTCCGTCGTGGTTGCGATCCATGGCCAACAAGCCGTCATCGGCTGCCACCCAGCCGGTTTTCTGCAAGTTTCCATGCCCGCCCATGTCGAACCAGACCGCCGCATCGCGCAACTCCACCCCGTCCCCATCCAGATCGAACACCAGAGGATCCAGATAGGTGGTACTCTGCATGGCGTGATCCACCCACACCCACACGCCATGGGTGCCGGTATTATAAACATCATAGGTATGTCCATCCACATTCTGGGAACTGGGATTGGCGACCCAGGTCACGTCACTGCCCAGATGGACCGTATCCGTTCCGGTGCCGTGAATTTTCAAGACATTCCCGGTCCCAAGAATCTCTTTCACCAGCCTGGCGTTCAGATGGAGGGTTTGATCGCCGGCTCCGGACATGTCGATGATCTCGATGTCGTGGATGCTGCTGGCCGTGCCAAAGGTGGTCATGTTCACCGTCATGCCGGCGCCATCCAAACGCAAGGTGTCGATCCCGCCGCCGCCATCCACCGCGAAGAAGGTGGCATCCCCAATCGCGAGAAGATCGTTCCCGGCCCCGCCGATCAGCACATCGTTGCCACCACCCCCGACAAGGGTGTCATCCCCCAGATAGCCATGCAGGATGTCGGCCCCGGAAGTACCGGTCACGAGGCGATTGACCGCCAGGGAGGTCTTGTCGTTGCCGCCGTAAATCACGTAACTGGCGCCGTTATAATTCGAGCCCGCATAATTGGCGCCCACGATGATGTCCGAAAAACCATCGCCATTGACATCCCCGGCGCCGGACACCGAAACACCGAACCCCTCATACCCGGTCGGACCATCGATGCGCACACCGTTGGCACCCTGGATGTCGGCCAGAGTCAACACCGATGCAAAGCCGGACTCCTTGCCATACAGGATATAAACCTCACCCTGCGAGGAGAGCCCCACCACCAGATCGTCAAAGCCATCGCCGTTGAAATCCCCAGCCGAGGCGATGCTGCTGCCCAGATAATCGTGGTAGGATTGCCCGTCCACGCGAAAACCGTTCCGGCCATTCAGACTGGCGAGATCGATCTCACCCGCCCCGCCTCCGCGCACGCCGAAAACCACATACAAGGATCCGGAATTGTTGTCCACCGTATCCGCTTCCTTGGCGCCGATCAACAAATCCGCCACCCCATCGCCGTTGATATCCCCGGCGAAAGCGACCGAAAACCCGGCCTGCTCACCATCGGCGATTCCCGACAGCTTGATGCCGTCGCTGCTGGTCATGGCGGTCAGGTCGAACGTGGTTCCCAACCCGGCGGGCTTTCCGTATACCACATAGGCCGAACCCTTGTAGTTGCCTCCGGCCCCGATGGCCCCGATGAGCAGATCCGCATAGCCGTCGCCATTCACATCCCCAGCCGCGCTCACCGAATAACCGGCCAGGAAACCGTTGCCACCCGTGATCGCGCAGATCGTGGGCGGATGATCGACATTCCCGCTGCCGGAGAGACTCACCGGACCGGTGGGGCTCCAATCCGCCTGACCGAACACCACATAAGCCGCGCCAGCGGAATCGCCGGTTGGATAACGAGCGGCGCCGATGATGAAATCGTCGAAGCCATCGCCGTTGAGATCCCCGGCTCCGCTCACCGCGCGACCGGTGTGATCCTGGTTCCACACCCCGTCCAGGCGCACGCCGTCGCCGTTGGCCCACAACTGGGCAAGGTTGAAAGCGCCGTTGGACGCGGCAAACAGCGTGTTCGCGCGGCCAAAAAACAGATAGCTGACCCCCGTGGTCGCATTGGCGTCGTTGTTGGCGTTCCAGGCGCCGATAAGCAGGTCGTCGTAGCCATCTCCGTTCACATCCCCGACGCCGGAGACCGATGCGCCGGTGTTGTCGAAGTCGGCAACACCCGCCAGCTTGAAGCCGTTGGTGCCATCCAGGGTGGAGAACTCCAGGGTGAAGGGTTGGTTCGAGGCGCTCCCGAACACCACATAGGCCGCGCCCGGACCCGGTTCCGCGCCCCCCTGACCATTCTGGGTGGCGGGATTGGCCAGGGCGCCGATGATCACGTCTTCGAATCCGTCGCCGTTGACATCCCCGGCCATGCTCACCGAAAAGCCGGCTTGGTCATAGGCGTTCTCGCCCAGCACCTTGAAGCCCATGGTCCAGGCGGCTGGCGAGGCGCCATTGAAATTGCCGCCGTAGAGCACATACGACAGCTCGTTGGCCCCCGCACCGACGGACGGGGAACCCGGCGCGCCGATGATCACGTCGTCGTAACCATCCAGGTTCAGATCGCCCGCGCCCGCCACCGACATACCAAGCGCCTGGGTTCCGTCCGGCAGGCCATCCACCCGGAAGCCGTCCTGACCACCAAGATTGGCCAGATCCACCGTGGCGGCGAATCCGCTCCCCTTGCCGTAGATCACATAGGCGCTCCCAGGTCGGGAATAGCCGCCAGGAAAAGCCGGCGGGGCGCCTGGCACGCCGACAACGATGTCGTCGAAGCCATCGCCGTTGAAATCTCCCGCCGAGGCGACCGAAGTGCCCAGATAATCCCCGACGTTCAATCCCGAAAGCCGAAAACCGGTGGCGCCATCCAGATCGGAAAGATTCACCTCGTTGGCAAAAACGCCCGTCTTGCCAAAGATCACGAACGCGGCACCGGAGACATACTGGCCATTGGAGTTGGCCCGGAAGGCGCCCACCAGCATGTCGTCCAGACCATCGCCGTTCACATCCCCCGCCGAGGAGACGCTCCACCCGGCAAAGTCATACGCCGCCGTGCCGGTCAGCTTGAAGCCGCTGGTGCCGTCCAGGGTGGAGAGGTCGAGCACGGTGCCGAACCCCCCCGCCTTGCCGTACACCACATAGGCCGCGCCATACCGGTCGTCCGGGTTGTTGCCCGGCACGCTGTCCACCCGATCGGCGCCGATGATCAGATCGGCATGGCCGTCGCCGTTGATATCCCCGGCAGAGGCGACCGAAATGCCGGCATGATCGTGCCCCTCGACACCCCGGATCAGGAATGCCGCGGGTCCGTTGCTGTCGCTGATCAGATCGCCAACCGTCGCGGAGGGGTGATCGCTCCAGAAGTTGCCGCCATGTCCATACACCACATACGCCGCCCCGGCACTGGTCAAAAAACCACCCGCGCCATCCGGACTGTCGTAGCGCACGGCACCCACGATCATGTCGTCCCAGCCATCGCCGTTGATATCACCGGCGCCCTTGGCCGAAATCCCGAACTGATCCCCGTCGTACAGGCCGGAAAGCTGAAAACCGTTCGTGCCATTCAGTTCGGACAGATTCAGCGACGTTCCCGCCAGGCTGGTGGAACCGAACACCACATAGCAGGTGCCCGGCCCGGTGTATCCCGCACCATCGTTGTTGGTGCCGATCACGATGTCGTCCACGCCGTCGCCGTTGATGTCACCGATGCCGCTGACCGAATAGCCGGCGCGCTGATGTGGGCTCGCCCCCCTCAATTGATACCCCTCGCCATTGGACAGACCGAACGCCAGCGACACGAGATCCGACTGGACGGCATGGCCGGCGCCAAAAACCACATAGGCTCCACCATACTGTTGATCCGCCAGATGCGGCGCGCCCACGAGCAGATCCGCGATGCCATCGCCGTTGAAATCCCCAGCCGAGGAGACCGAATAGCCGGTGTAAGGCAAACCGTCGTTGTCCCAGGCGAGCGCAAAGCCGTTGCCCCCGTTCAGGGCCGCGACATCGTTCGGCAGGATGGTGACCGAGATGTACGGACCGGTGGTAAGCTGGATATGATTCGCCGCGTCGTGATAAAGCATGGTATCACCACCCGGCCCGAGTTCGCTGATCCAGGTTCCTTTGAGGATCAGATGATCCGCCTCGTCGGAACGAAACGTGAATTCGTACATGCCGCTGGAGGAACCCGCCCCGGTTGGCAACGACAGGATCGACTCCGGCCCGCCAAGGATCAGGGTATCCACCCGACCGTTGGACATGTCGATCTCCTCGATCCCCCGGATGCGACCGGCCATGCCCGGTTCGGTGAAATCCAGCACCACGCCGTGACTGGGATAGTACGGATCCGCCTCGATTTTCAGGATGTCGTAGCCGCTTCCACCATCCACGCGCAGGAAGCCGATATCCGGCACGTAGAGATAATCGTCCCCGGCACCCGCGAGCAGCACATCCGTGCCGCCGTTGCCACGCAGGTTGTCCGCGCCCGAGGAACCGATCAGCCTGTCTCCGGTGGCATCCACCGTGGTGACGGTCGCACCGTTGAGGTTCCCCCCAAAAAACACGTCCACCGCGCCAGGGGCGTTGCTGTTGGTCACCGCCGGCGATCCGATCAGCAGATCGTCGAAGCCGTCGTTGTTGAGATCCCCGCCGCCGCTCACCCAGAAACCGGCCCCATCGTTGGCCTTGGCCCCCTCGAAGGTGAGTCCGTCGGCGATACCGATGCGATCCAAAGAGACGACATCGCTCCAGGTGGTCTTGCCGTAAAGCAGATACCCCCGTCCGGCATCGCTGCCCGCATGATCCGAACCGCTCGCGCCGATCACCAGATCGGCCAGTCCATCGCCATTCACATCCCCGGCTCCGGACACCGAGAATCCGGCCAGATCCCCGTTCATTTGCCCATCGATCCGGAACCCCTTGGTGCCGTTCAGGGTGGAGAGATCCATGGCGGTCAGGTTGGTGGCCCCGAACACCACATAGGCGCTGCCGGATGCCACGCCGTCGGCATTGTCGCCCCACGGCGCGGCAACGATCAGGTCATCCAGACCATCGCCATTCACATCCCCGGCGGACGACACCGACCAGCCGGTATTCACCTCGCCGCCGAAACCGGCAAGGGCGAAACCCTGGCTTCCCAGATTGTTCAGATCCAGTTGCGCGCTCCATCCGCCGCTCTGCCCCAACACCACATAGGTCCGGCCCGGAGCGTCCACGATGTTCGACGGCGCGCCCACCAGCAGATCGGCCAGGCCATCCCCGTTCACGTCCCCGGCGGACGACACCGCGATGCCCGCCCGGTCCAGCGCGGCGCCATTCAAACGGAAGCCATTGGCGCCATTCAGGGTATCCAGATCCAACTCCGTGGCCCAGACACCGCCATGGCCGAAGATCACATAGGCCGCGCCCGAATCGCTCTGTGCCCCCCGCGCGCCCACCACCAGATCGTCCCAACCATCCCCGTTCACATCCCCGGCAAATCCGAGCGAATACCCAAAGGCATCGTTGCTCGCCTGGCCAAAGATGGCAAAACCCATGTTGTCATTCCCGGTCAGATCCGTCGGGGTGGTCCAGCTGACATTGGCGTTGCCGAAAACCACATACACCGCGCCCGCGTATTCGTAAGTAACCGGCTGATTGTTGCCATCGGTCGTGACATTCGCGACCCTCGGCGCGCCCACCACCAGATCCGCGAAACCGTCGCCGTTGATGTCCCCGCTCAACGAGACCGAGCTGCCCACCCATTGGCTTTCGTTCAACGGCCCCGTAAACAGAAAGCCGGTCGGCGCGTTGGTCAGCGTGCTCAGATCCGGCGCCGAAGACAAGGGCAGACTCGATCCGAACACCACATAGGCGCCGCCGGTGCCATAGGTCTGACTCTGGCCCGCATACCGCACGTTCGGCGCGCCGATCACCAGATCACCAAACCCGTCGCCGTTGAAATCCCCCCCCATGCCGACCGCGGTTCCGACATCATCGCCGGCGGCCAATCCGTTCAACCGGTAACCGTTCGACCCATCCAGATTGCCCAGTTGCACCCAGGTGTGTACCTGCACCGTCTTGCCGATCTTCAATGCCAGGGCGCCGTCGGTATACACGTCGTACGTGGCATCGCCCGCGCTCAAACCGGCATCACGGGTGAAACCGTACTCCAGATGGACCAGGCAGGAGGCGTCCCCCTCGATGATCAGATCGATTCCGTCGGTCGGATCGCTGAGCTGGGAGATCGCCTGGTGACTCAACCAGAGCGCATGACCATGCAGTTCGCCCAGGTTGTCGGCATCCAGGGATCCGATCAGATCGATGGCCTCGATGTGGGAGATGCGGTTGAGAAGACCCGTCTGGGTCAGATCCAGCTCGAAGCTGGCCAGCCCGGTCAACTCCAGGGTGTCGAAGCCACCGCCCCCGTCGATCTTCAAGAAGGTGTCATCCGACACGGAGAGTCGATCGTTCCCATTTCCGCCGAGCAGCACATCCGTGCCACCCCAACCGTTCAGGGTATCGTTGCCCAACCCGCCATGCAGAATGTTGGCCGAGGCGCTCCCATTGGCCATCGCCGTCCCATCGGACAGACCGGTGAAATTGCCGCCGTAATAGAGATAAGCCGCGCCGGCGTTCACATGACCGCTGTAATAGAAATTGGGCGCACCGATCAGGAAATCCTCGTAGCCGTCGTGATTCACATCCCCGGCGCTGGCGACCGCCGAACCGGCACGATCCTGACTGTTCGCGCCATTCAGACGGAAACCCGCGATACCATCGAGCTGACACAGCTCCATCGCTGCATCGAACCCCCCGTCCTTGCCGAAGATCACGAAGGTCGAACCATGGTCTGGCACCCATGCGCTGCCATCGTAGACATCCGCGAACGGCGCGCTGACCAGCAGATCGGCAAAGCCGTCGCCGTTGATGTCCCCGCCTCCGGCAACCGAAAAACCGGTCCGGTCGTTGTCCCGATCCCCGAAGATGGCGAAGCCGTTGGAGCCATCGATCCCGTCCGCCTCGATCACGCCGGTCAGGCCGCTCGCCTTGCCGAAGATCACGTAGCTCTCGCCGCGATAGTTTCCCGCGCTCCCCGAGCCATCCGCCTTCGGCGCGCCGATCAGCAGATCATCGTACCCATCGCCGTTGACATCCCCGGCGGACGAGACCGACCAACCGGCCTTGCTGCCCACTTTTCCCTTGAAACCGAAACCGGCGAAACCGGTTCCCAGATCGGTCAGGTCGAGAGACGCGGCCAAGCCGCTCGAAGCGCCAAAAACCACATAGACCCTGCCCTCCCCGCCATTGAAGTAAGGTGCGGTGATCGCGATATCGGCAAAGCCGTCGCCGTTCATGTCCCCCGCCGAGGCAACCAAGTAGCCCACCTGGTCGCCCGCCACGGACCCCTCGATGCGGAAACCGTTGCTGCCATCCAGGGCGCCGATGTTGAACTCCGCCGCGAAGGTGCCGCCGTGGCCAAACACCACATAGGCGCCGCCCACATCGCTTTCCAGATTCGCGCCACGCATCACGTCCATGGAACTATGCCCGATCAACAGATCATCGTAGCCATCGCCATTCACATCCCCGGCGGATGCCACCGCATTGCCGAGATACCCGTTGACCGCGGTTCCGTTGATGCCAAACCCCTTACCGCCGTTCAATGTATTCACGGTGATGGTCTCGTCGAAACCACCCTCCAACGCGGTATCCTTGCCAAAGATCACATAGGCCTTGCCGCCATTCACCATGTTGCCGGCGAACGCGTTGGGCGCGCCGATAAGCAGATCGTCGATGCCATCGCCGTTGAAATCCCCATGTCCGATCGACAGCGGAGACCGATCGTTCGCATACCCGCCGGCGATACGGAAACCACTCGAGGATCCCAGGGAACACGCCATCTCCAGGGCATTCGACCCAAAACCGTCCGCCTTGCCGAACAGGATGTAGGTATACCCGGCATCGGTGGCCGAGGAGTTGGCATACGGCACGCCGATGGCCACGTCCGCGATGCCATCGCCGTTGATGTCCCCCACCGCGGCGACCGAGGAGCCCGCGTAGTCATCATCGTCGAAGGTCTTGTTGGTGAAGCGAATCCCTTCGCCGCTGGTCAGACTCCCCAACGACATCGCCAGGGTCGGGGTCTGAACCGCCGGGGTCTGGCTGGTCAAAAGCTCTTCATACCCGTTGGCATCGATGTAGGAGACCTCCACGGAGATCACCGCGCCATCCTCGGCAACCGTGAGGGTCAAGGTCGAACTGGTGGCACCGCTGATGTCCACCCCGTCCGCTTTCCACTGATAGGTGGGAACGTTGCCGCTCAACACGCCGCCATCCGGATCCGTGCCCAGATTGGCGGTCAAAACCGAGCCCACCAGGGCGTTGCCAGTGATCGTGAGGGTCGAGTCCCCGCTGTCCGGACCGCCCCGAACCACGCCACTGGCCTGGCCGATGATGGAATTCTTGTAGGTATGGTTGCTGTTGCCGTCCTTGTAGCGGAACTCGACGGTGATGGCCGTGCCAAACGCCAGGGCGTTGTCCAGGGTCAGGGTGGAACTGGTGGCATTGGTGGTGCTCGCTCCAGAGATCGCCACCCCATCGGCATACCACTGGAAGCTGTAATCACTCTGCGCTCCCATGCCGTCGCGATCGGTCAACCCCGCGGTACTCGCGGTCAGGGTCTGGCCCCGATAGGGATTTCCGGTCACCGAAAGGGGGCCGACCGGTGCGAAGTTGAGATCCGGATCCAGCATCAACGTCACGCTGTCCAGCGTGTATTTGTCGTACAGTTGACCATCCGGTCCGGTGACCTGGATCCCCGTATCCACCCAGTGGTTGGTGATGTGGACCGTGTTGGTGACATCACCCGTCACGTAGAGCGTGGTTCCCGCCCCGGTGATCTGCCCCACGCCCAACGGGGTCACCCACAGATGCGCGAAATTATTGCCCACCATGTCGATGCGCTCGATATCGCGGAGCGCCCCCATCACCGAACTTGCGCCCAGATCAAGCGAAACGCCGTTGCCAGGCGTCCAATAACCGACATCCCCACCCGTTGTGTAGCCGGACGCCCCCAACACCAGGGTATCGAATCCGCCGCCACCGTCGATGCGCAGGATATTCCCATCCAGAATCTTGAGGGTGTCGTTGCCCGCTCCGCCGATCAACACGTCGGCGGAACCACCAGCCGCGCCGGTGAGCGTGTCGTAGCCCGCGCCACCCACCAGAACGGTCCCGCTGGCGGTCAGATCGGGACGAACGGCACTGTTGAAATTGCCGCCAAAGAGTACATAACTGGCCCCGGAGTTCCAGTTCGGACTCCCGAACACACCCGGTTCGGCCAGGGATGCGCCGATGATCAGATCATCGAAGCCGTCGCCGTTGACATCTCCGGCGACCTGCACCGCCATGCCGGCGCGATCGTCGGCATCCACCCCTTCCAGGCAAAAACCATCGGTTCCGTCCAGAGCCGAGAGATCCAGGGCGGTGATGCCACTCCAACTGCCCTTGCCATAGATCAGGTAAACCGCTCCGACATCGCTGTTGCTGACTGAATCCGCCTTCCAACTGGAAACCAGCATGTCGTCGTAGCCGTCGCCGTTGAAATCCCCGGCATTGCTCACCGACCAGCCCGCATTGTCAGCCATCTCCACGCCATCGATGCGGAAACCGCCGCCGGTGTTCCCCAGGTTGGAGAGCATCAGGAATGTGGATCCCCAGGATGCCGCGCCGAACACGACATAGATCGACCCGTTGTCGGTACCGTTCTGATCCGAATAGGGCGCGCCGATCAGCAGATCAGCGAACCCGTCGCCGTTGATATCCCCCTCGGCACTGACCGAAAGGCCGCTCTTCTCATCGGCCTGGGTGCCGAACAGGCTCACCCCCTGCCCGGCAACCAACGTGGAAAGATCCATGACCGGGTTCCACCCGGTCGCCTTGCCAAACACGATGTAGGTCGAGCCGGCATTGTTGTTCAATGGATCGCTGTTCTTGGCACCGATGATCAGATCCGCCAGGCCATCGCCATTCACATCGCCGGCCCCACTCACCGAAAAGCCGGCGTAATCCCCATTCGCATCGCCGGTGATCAAGAACCCGTTGCTGCCATCCAGGGTGGAAAGATCGAGGTTCGGGGACCATGCGCTCTGACTGCCGAACACCACATAGGCGCCACCCTCGGTATTGCCCAGAACGGGTGCGCCGATGATCAGATCGTCGCAGCCATCCCCGTTGATGTCCCCGGCATTGTGGACCGAATGGCCGCTCATGACGATGGCGGAAGGTCCATTCAGGCGGAAACCGTTGCCACCATCCAGGTTGGCAAGATCCAACGTGGCCGTCGAACTCCAGTCGCTCTTGCCAAACACCACATAGCCCGCCCCGGAGTCCATTCCGCCCACATCCGAGGACGAGGCGCCGATCAGAAGATCCTCGATGCCATCGCCGTTGACATCCCCGGCGCGACTGACGCTCACGCCGCTCTGATCCCCGGCGCCCGCGCCATCGATCCTGAATCCGTTGATCCCGTTGGCCAAAAAAGAAAGGGGGTGCGAGAAGGT
The DNA here is from genome assembly GCF_058402785.1 of Candidatus Magnetaquiglobus sp. Taxonomy (NCBI): domain Bacteria; kingdom Pseudomonadati; phylum Pseudomonadota; class Magnetococcia; order Magnetococcales; family Candidatus Magnetaquicoccaceae; genus Candidatus Magnetaquiglobus; species Candidatus Magnetaquiglobus sp. Next base: position 2,965 of record NZ_JBZVFG010000017.1, on the reverse strand, counting down.
CCATCCCGTCCGGCTGCCAAACACCACATAGCTGACACCGGCGTTGCTGGTTCCATCCGGATCCGCCATGTAGGCGCCCACGATCAGGTCGTCGAACCCATCGCCGTTCACATCCCCGGCCCCGGAAACCGACTTGCCGGCGAAGTCCCCTTCCGCGTCGCCATCCAGTCGAAAACCGCTGTTGCCATCCAGGGATGCCAACGACAGCGAAGCCACCGGCGTATACGCCACGGTTCCGGCGATGGTGCCGATTCTGGATTCCACGCTGCCCTGGGCATCCGTGTAGGTCACCCGCACGCTGATCGTGCTGCCGATCAGATCACCGGAAAGATACAACGAACTCCCGGTCGCGCCGGTGATCGCGTGACCGCTCTGCAACCATTGATATTCGATGCGGCCCAACCCGTCGGCATCGGTCAGGGTATGGGTGATGGTCAGGGTCTGGCCGTAATTCATCGTGCCGGAGAGGGTGACATCGCCTTGCAGCGCATAGCCCTGGCTGAAATGACCGGCGGTATTGACGATTCTCTGGTCGATCAGCAGGGTTTGGGCGCCATGCGTATACGAGACATAGGTGTTGGCATCCCCGGCCAGGGTCACGGTGCCACCCGAGATCCAGCCCCCGCCGATCTGCACGGAGTCATCGCTGCCGCCCATGATGCGCAGATCCGCCCCCGCGCCGGTGATCTGACTGACCACCGCGGGATTCAGATTCAACGTATACGGGCGCGGATTACCTGCTCCGTCGTTGGCGGTGGAGAGGTCGATGACTTCAATATCCCGAATCCGATTGGCCATGCCCGCCGTGGTCAGATCCAGATTGAAGGTCGTCGTTTCCAGACGCAGGGTGTCGGTGTTGCCGCCGCCGTCCAGGCGCAGGAAGGTGGCATCGCCAATGACCAGGATGTCGTTCCCCGCACCGCCGATCAACGTATCCGGGCCACCAAAGCCAATCAGGGTGTCATCGCCCACGCCACCGATCACGACTTCGTGGGCAGTCGATGAGCCAAAATATTTGATTTGCCCCTCCAGGGAGAGATTGCTGAAATTCCCGCCGAAAAGCAGATACGCGGCCCCGGCATTGGCTCCTCCAGCCTCTGCGGTATAGGCACCGATCAGCAGATCATCATACCCATCGTGGTTGACATCCCCGGCGGCACTCACCGATTCGCCGATCTTGTCGTTGGCGGCCACCCCGTCCAGACGGAAGCCGTTCGAACCATTCAACTCCGAAAGCAACAGAGTGACCGGTGTGGTTCCCCAGCTCGACTGTCCGAACACCAGGTAAACGGATCCCGACTGATCGAGGGTGTTCGGATCGGCCTTCCAGGCCCCGATCAGCAGATCGGCCAGACCATCGCCATTCACATCGCCAGCGTCACTCACGCTCACGCCGGTATAATCGCCGGAGGAGACCCCACCCAGGCGGAACCCAACGCTGGTATCCAGTGAAGCCAGCGAGATGCTCGAAGACCACCCTTCGCCCTGACTGTGGCCGAACAGCACGGAAACCGAACCAGCATGCGTTCCGTCCGCAGAGTCCCCCTTGACGCCGATGATCAGGTCATCGTAACCATCGCCGTTGATGTCCCCGGCTCCGCTCACCGAACTCCCGACCGCATCCCCGATCTCGGCGCCGCTGATGCGAAAGCCGTTGCCACCATCCAGTTCCGAGAGGTACAGACCCCCGTCCCAATCGCCCGTCTTGCCGAACACCACATAGCTGGCGCCGGTCATGTAGGTTCCAATCGGTTTGGCATTTGGGGCGCCGATGATCAGATCCTCAATGCCATCGCCGTTGATATCCCCGGCCCCACTCACCGAGTAACCTGTAAGAGCGCCATCGTTCACGCCCTTCAAACCAAAACCGTTGCTGCCGTTCAACTCGGCCAGCGCCACGATCGAATTCCAACCACTCGCCTTGCCGAACACCACATATCCCGCGCCGGTCACGCCAGCCGGGTAGCCATAGCTGGTGGTCGCGCCCACGATCAGGTCGTCCCAGCCATCACCGTTGATGTCGCCCGCACCATGCACGGAAGCACCGGCATGGATGCCAACCCCGGCATCTCCTGGGGCGTTGCCATCGATCCGGAAACCCTGGGAACCATTCAGGGTGGAGAGTTGGAAGTTCACATGGCTCCAATTGGAGGAGCCGAACACCACATAAGCGGAACCGGCATTGTTGCCACCTTGAGCGGAAGTCGGGGCGCCGATGACCAGGTCCGCGTAGCCGTCGCCGTTCACGTCGCCGGCCCAACCGACTGAACGACCGGCGTTCTCAGCCTGGGCAAAGGCTTGCAGATGGATTCCGGTACTGCTGGTCAATGCGGAGAGGTCGATGCTGGCGTTCCAGGCGTTGTCCGAACCGAACACCACGTATCCGCCACTGGGATTGGCCATTTGGGCACCGACCAGGAGATCCTCGATGCCATCTCCGTTCACATCCCCGAGGTTGCTGACCTCGCTGCCGGCCCATTCACCCGAGGAACCGACCAGCCGGAAGCCATTGGTTCCATCCAGCGAGGCCAGGGAGATCACCGCCTGTTGGGTGTAGGTGACAGCCGCAGTGGCACTGCTGGTGGCGCTCAGCGCGTTGCCCAAACCATCCGTGGCGCTCGCCGTGACCGTGATCACCTTGCCGAGATGGCTGTTGTTGAGAACCAGTTCGTGGGTGGTGGCCCCGGCGATGGCCACCCCATCGGCCTTCCACTGATAGCTCACGCTCCCCAGACCATCCGGATCGGCCAGATCGTTGGAGGCGGTCAGGGTGTTGCCGGTCGCGGCGATGCCCTCGATGGTGGCGCCACCCGTGTCCGGATCGTTGGCGTTGGCGATCGCCAGGGTCACCGCCTGTTCCACCCCGGCGTTCACCCCGTCCGAGGCGATCACGGTGAAGCTGTAGCTCGACTGGGTCTCGTAATCCGGATTGCCGGTCAGGGTCACCGCGCCGGTCGAACCCTCG
>NZ_JBZVFG010000016.1:46764-76199 GCF_058402785.1 Candidatus Magnetaquiglobus sp. | reverse complement strand
TCTGGCTTGAATAGGGTTGATATTATTATTGAATGTCAACACGCCCTAGCGCGCTCTTCTCAAAGAAGCATTTTTCGCGTTTTTTGCGAAAAATGCGCCGCGCGCAGCCTTCGCGAGCGTCGTTTCCGCTTTTTGGAAACGACGCTCTTACTTTGCACTGTGGCCTTGCGGGAAACGACACATCTCAAAATAGACGCGGTTTAAAGTCAAAGGCAAAACCAAAACCCAGGGAGTGGAATCTCCCAGCCCCTCTCTTTTTCTTACCAATAAAAACCACACATCCCAAGCTGGGTGCGGTCTAGAATTGACTAGTTGATGGCAGCGCGTCTTTAGATGCGTAAGAGGCTGTTTGGCAATGGCCAAACAGCCTCCAAGGCGCGTGAAAAGCAAAGGCAAAGTCGCGCTCTGCCCCACCCCCGCCAGGAGCGATAATCGGGCCCCTGGTCCCCTGTGATGACGTTTCCTTGGCCATACCATCGCCACTTGCCCGCGATGACGTTTTTTTGGCCACCATCGTCACCCCATGATCTCCCACCCACCCCAACAAAAAACCCCCCGTCTCCGGGGGGCTTTTGCACACCATCGCTTTCAAGACCAATCCGTCAATGCACCTTGGCCCAAATGCGCCGCTTGACCGCATAGAACATCACTGTCAAGATCACCAGATACAACATCACCTTCAAACCCAACGCCTTGCGCTCCATGAGAGTCGGCTCGGCAGCCCAGGCCAGAAACGTCACCACATCCTGGGACATCTGCTTCAACGAACTCTCCACCCCGTCCGGATAGGTCACCGAACCATCGTTGAGCGGCTGAGGCATGGCCAGGAAATGACCCGGAAAGTACTTGTTGAAGTTTTCGTTGGCCTGAATGCGGGTCAGGATCTCCTTGACCTTCTCGGGCTGATGGGCATCCACACCCAATGCCGAGGAAAGCTCCTTCAACTCCCCATCCGACAAAGCGCCATCCTCCATCACCTTCTGCACCAGGACACGATCGGCATCGGTCAGATATCCGGTCAGAACCGCATGGGTATAATCCTCATACCCCTTGCGCGCCTTGGTGATCAATGAAAGATCCGGCGGCATGACACCAAAAGTGTCCTTGGCGGCCACGGGATCCATGGGGCTGGTCATGCGGTCCTTCTTGTTGTGACTCTGCGCCTCGGCCAGTGCGATCACCTCGGCCTCGCTGAAACCAAGCTGTTTCAACGAATCGAACTTGATGTACTTGATGGAGTGGCAGGCCATGCACACCTCCACCGCCACGCGGGCACCACGCTTGAGAGCGGCTTGATCGAACTGCCCGAAAATCCCGTGGAAACTCCAGGATTGGGTGGGCAGCGCGGGACCGCCAGAAGAGGCCAGAGCCGGTTGGGGAAGAACCACCGCTGCCGCCAGGGCCACGGTTTTAAGGAATTTCATGAAGTCCATGTTGGCATGCTCCCCTTCTTACAAGCTTTTGGGCACGGGTTGGGGTTTCTCGATATCGAACGCGGTGATGATCCACAACAGGATGAAATACCCGAAGTAGATGGCCGTGCAGGTGCGACCCACGACGATCAACGGCAGGGCGCCGTTGAAACGGGTGGCATCCGCCGGATTGTACCCCACCCAGCCCAACAGGAAGCAGTCGATGACGAAAATCCAGAAGAGTTGACGGCTCAACGGACGATAGCGGAACGAACGAACCGGCGAGCGATCCAGAAACGGCAGGATGAACAGGATGGCGATGGCGGCGATCATGGCGATGACGCCAGCCAGCTTGCTGTAGGATCCCAAAAAGTCAATCGAACGCAGAATGGCATAGAAAGGGAGGAAATACCACTCCGGCACGATGTGGGCCGGGGTCTGCATGGGATTGGCCGGGATGTAGTTGTCTGGTTCCAGAAAGAAGTTGGGAATGAAGAAGACGAAGGCACAGTAAACCAGCAAAAACACCCCCATCGAGAAGAGATCCTTGATGGTGATGTAGGGGTGAAACGGGATGGTGTCCTTGTGCTCGTCGAGTTCGATGCCGTCCGGATTGTTGGAGTGAACCGCATGCAAGGCCCAGAGGTGGACGATCACCACGCCGAAGATCACGAAGGGCAACAGGAAATGCAGCGCGAAGAAACGGTTCAGGGTAGGATCACCCACCGCGAAACCACCCCAGATCCAGACCACCAGCTCCTCGCCGACCACCGGGATGGCGCTCATCAGGTTGGTGATCACTGCGGCGCCCCAGTAGGACATCTGACCCCAGGGCAGCACATAGCCCATGAAGGCGGTGGCCATCAGCAAGAAAAAGATGATGATGCCGAACCACCAGAGGATCTCGCGCGGGGCGCGGTGGGAACCGTAGTACATGCCACGCAGGATGTGGATGTAGACAGTCATGAAGAAGAAGGTGGCGCCGTTGGCGTGCATGTAGCGCAACAGCCAGCCATAGTTGACATCGCGCATGATGTGCTCGACCGCGTCAAAGGCCAGGTTGGCGTCCGGCTTGTAGTGCATGGCCAAAAACAGCCCGGTCAAGAGCATGACAATCAGACAGAACAGGGCCAACGAACCAAAAACCCACCAATAGTTGAGGTTTTTGGGCGTTGGGTATTCGGTGGCTTGACTTTTGATCAAAGCCGTGACGGGCAGACGAGCATCCACCCAATCCATGATCGATTTAGACACCGTGAGGACTCCTTGCGTGGCGCACTTTTTGGTGAGGATGGTTCTTCATGAGGCGTTTCATGGTCCGGATCAGCCGACCGCCTTGCCGATCACGAGGGTTTTGTCGTCCTTGAAGGCATAGAAGGGGACTTCAAGGTTCTTGGGAGCCGGACCTTGACGGATGCGTCCCGAGGTATCGTAGTGGGAGCCGTGGCAAGGACAGAGGAAACCGCCGTAATTCCCGGTACCGATCGGTTGCGGCACGCAACCCAGATGGGTGCAGATGGCCAGGAGCACGAGATATTCTGGCTTTTGGGCCCGTTCGGCATCCTTGGCCGGATCCGGCAGTTTTTCCGCGTCTCCCTTTTTGGCGGAGGCGATCTGCTCGTCGGTGCGATGGAGGATGAAGACCGGTTTGCCCTGCCAAGGCACGGTGATCATCTGCCCCTTGCCCAGGGCGCTGATGTCCACTTCGGTGGTGGCCTGGGAGAGGACATCCGCAGAGGGGCTCCAGGAGCGGATGAAGGGCCATGCCGCGCCAGCGACACCGACCGCGCTGACCGCGCCGGTGGCCAGGATCAGAAAATCGCGGCGGCTCTCCTCTTCGGGTTGTTCCGGAACCGGTGAATGGGAATGGGCCGTTGAGTGTGCGGAAGCGGACATGAAGTTCTTGACCTGTATCAAATAGGAGGTGATGCGAACCAAGCCGGTTCAAACCTTGCCACTATTTCAAATTGATGGCTTGGAGTCAAGCCCTTTCCATGGAAAATTTTCCACAAGAAGTCTGGCTTTTTTTAAAAAATTAAGGCAATATAGAAAATTCAGACAAAAACATTATCGCCAGTATGGATGCCAACATGGAATGGAAACGTGAAAAACCTAAAGAGCAAGGCTGGTTCTGGTGGAAACCGGTCCCCAACTATGCCGAGGCGGTCCTGATCAAACAGGGATTCGTCTATCGGGTCGGCGTGGTCGAAGGCAAACAGCTTGGTTTGTGCGTGGGTCACTGGATGGGTCCCATCGAACCTCCCACCCCTGGCATGGGCGCCGTGCCGGGTTGATGGACGTCTCGCTTGACGGTCGGGCGATTCAAGGATCCGGGAGTCTTTCGCGCTTCCGGATCCTTGTCCAATGTCAGGGTCTGGCGAACCGTCAAATCGGATTGGAAATGTCGATGAATTCAAATTCCAGGCCAAAACGACGCCCCAGCAGCGCACCCACCTCCTGAACTCCGAATTTCTCGGTGCGGTGGTGGCCCGCGGCGATCACATGGATCCCCTCCTCTCGGGCGAAGTGGTAGATCGGCTCGGACGGCTCGCCGGTCAAAAACAGATCTGCTCCCAGATCCTTGGCTTCGCGCACCAGTTCCGGCGCGCCACCCGAACACACCGCCACCCGACGGATCCGTTCCGGTCCAAACGGCAACACCAGCGGTTCCCCACCCAGAATCTCCCGCACCCGGATGACGAAATCTTCGATCGACTCTTCGTGATCGCTCTCTCCGATGCTGGAGAGATGGGAACCTTGATAAAATCCGAATGGAACTGTCGGTTTTAAGTTGAATTTTTTCAATATCATGGCATTATTGCCATATTCGGTGTGTTTGTCGATCGGCAGGTGATAGGCCATGAGGGTCAGATCGCGTTCCAGCAAAAAAGTCAGTCGCGTCTTTAAATGACCCTGTACCACACGAGAATCCTTGTTCCAGAACATTCCGTGATGTACCAAAATCAGATCCGCCGCCTTTGCATCCGCGGCGCGGAACAGATCCATGCAGGCCGATACCCCGCCAATCACCCGGCTCACCTTTTCGCGACCGCGAACCTGCACCCCGTTTGGGGTGTAATCGGCGATCGAGGCGACTTGCAGGGTTTCGGCCAAAAACCGTTCCACTTCCGTCAGACTGATCAATCGTTCGACTCCTTATTCGAAATTTTTTGTATTTGCGTGTATGTGACCGATGATTACCAACGAAAACACCTTCACCGTGCTGCATGCCGATCCCGAGGAGCGGGAGCGGGTACTTACCGATCCCTATTGGGCGGCACGAGATAAAATTCTGAAACTCCTCTTGAACTACACGTTGATCGAATCGTTCAAGAAGTTCGTCAAGCGGCAGATGCCCTATCCCTACGTTTCACCCTCGATGGTGCGTCCTCGGGCTGCCACGGCCAGTCGCGAATACACCTTGCACAACACCTGTCTGATCACGCTTTTGGATTCCCCCTTGCCAGGCAATCTGCGCAAACATTTCCGTTGTCGGGAGGGCAACCGGGTCACCCGCGAAAATATCGTGGACGTGGCGCCGGATATCCCGTTTTTGGAAAGTTACTGCGATTCCCATCGGGATTCAAGCCACCCGGCGTTTGTGAATCTTCTGCGCATGTTGTTGCCTTTGGACTATTCGTTGTTGATCCAGAACACTGCGGCACCTGGGGATCCGATGAAAAAAATCGAGCTGAGCAACTTTCATGTGCGTATCGAGCGGTTGACCGACAACGCCTTGCGGAATCTGGGCATCCATTTGAATTATCTCGAGCGCTCCTTGCGTGAAAAGGGGGATGATTTCATCGAGACGTTGGAGAAAAAGCTTTACGAGTACTACCACTTCTACCACAACGCCGGCGGTCGGCGTGCCGCTGCCGTGCACGCGGCGCAGCTTCTGTTGCGGGAAAAGTTACCTGGAACCATTCTGGTGGGTTCGCAACAGGACCGTCGATTGACCTTGTTGACTGTGCATGGCAAGAGTCAGGAGACCTCGGTGGAGCAGTTTTTCCTGATCAAGCTGAGCAGTGCCGCAGTATCCGAGTTGATTGATCTTGGTCATGAGCATCGTATTGACGTTCGAAAAAAATTTCTGATTTCGATTGATGACGAGCATGAGGGATTGGTGGTACTCAAGGCCGAGTATGCGCATACCGAGGCGGCCAGGCCGACGTTGGGTAATCAACTTCGGGATATCGGGCAGATTCATGGGGACTGGTTGCATTTGGTACGGGAAAGCATTGTCCCGATCGTGCCGCATGAGACCACGCGGATTGGGTATTCGTTTGCCTATCGGTCGTAAGGGGTTGGATGGGGAGACAATGGCTGGGTCGGTGACCAGCTGGCGAGGTCCAAGGGTTCCTGATCAGAATTTCCCAACGGCCATTGGCCTCTCGATCCCGTAACTTGGCATGATGGGGGAAGAACCCCTTCACCCCCCGTACCATGGACCTCCCTTCAGGAGTTCCATGGTAACTTGGAAACTCCTTATCCCTCCAACAACCCACGCAACCCTTCTACGGTCGCCATGGACGGATGACAGGAGCCATTCCGACAAACCCGCACCGACAAGACTCCCCTCTCCCCTTCCCCCACCTGCCGACTCAATACCAATCCAGGCAACAAACGACGACGAATCTCCCGCAACAATGCCAACTCCTGCTCCCCTTGACCGGATATCACCACCTCACACAACGCCTGCCCGCTGAACTCCAAGCTCCATAACATCTCGGTCACCATCGGCGCCCCCTGACGCCAACACCCCTCCAAGCCTGCCCAAATGCACCGCGTTTCGCTGGCCAGTTCACCCCCCGGATCCCGTGCCGCCAAACGATGCAACACGTTCATGGCCACCGAAAGACCGGATGGAATCACCCCATCATGCCATTCGACACGCGATGGAATCCCACTCGCCATGTCAATCGGGGTCAACTGCAACGGCGCGCCGGAAACCGGCTGGAAACGTCGCAACATCTCCATGGCCAATGTCTCGGCCCGCCGTAACAACAACGGATCAAACCACGCTTCGTAACCATCCAACAATGCCTGGATCAGAAAGGCGTAATCATCCAGAAACACCCCAGGTGCCACCCGATCGTCACGCCAACTGTGGTGCAGCGGTTCCCGATTCAAGATGACACCCAGGGCCAATCGCGCCGCCTCCAGATAGGCCGGGACCTCGAGTGCCGCTCCAACCTTGGCCAGGGCGGATACCATCAAAGCGTTCCAGGAGACCAGCACCTTGTCATCCCGCGCCGGCTCCGGTCGCATGGCCCGCTCACGCGCCAAGGCGGCCAACTCCCCGGCCCGATCGTCGAGACTCTCCCACAGGGCGTGCGGCTCACCAAGAAAATTCATCACCACACGACCATCCACCACGGCCTCCGGCACATCGGGCAAAAACCGCTCGATGAACGCCGCACCGCGCGCCTTTCCCAACAGCGCAATCACTTCGTCCTGGGTCCAGGTGTAGTACAACCCCTCCTCACCCGCACTGTCCGCATCCAGCGAAGAGATGAAGGCGCCATTCGGCAGTCGGAAACGGTTGAGCAGATCATCCAGAATCGCCCGCGCCACCCGCGCGTGACGCACCTGTCCCGTCAATTGCCATGCCTCCAGATAGATCCGCGCCAATAAAGCGTTGTCGTACAACATGATTTCGAAGTGCGGTACCTGCCAGGCTCGATCCGTGGCATAACGGTGAAAGGCCCCGCCAAGCTGATCGCGAATGCCACCCGCAGCCATGCGATCCAGGGTGTCGAGTACCGGCTGGATCAACGCCTGATTCGCACCGCGCGCGCCCTGACGCAGAAAATGCGAGAGGATCGTGGGTTGCGGAAATTTGGACTGTTCACCAAATCCACCCCACTCCGGATCGAGTCGTTCGGTCCAGAAAAGCATGGCCGCCAGAGCCGGATCCGTGCCCAGAGGCGGATTCCATCCCACTCCCCCCGGTTGGGGCAACCCCGGCAGATGGGATTGCAACCAGTCGCGCAACTCACGGGCATCCTTGAGCAACGCCTGGCGTCGCTCCCGCCACTGGGTGGCGATCAGGGTGATCAACTGCTTGAAGGAGGGACGACCCCAACCCGGCTCGGGCGGGAAATAGGTTCCGCCGTGCAACGGCAGCAGCTCCGGGGTGGTGATGACATGCAGCGGCCAGCCACCTGAACCGGTCATGGTGGTGAGAATCTCCATGAAATGGGCATCCAGATCCGGTCGCTCCTCCCGATCCACCTTGATGCATACATAATCCGCGGCCAACAAGGAGGCTACCTCGTTATCGGTGAAACTCTCCCTCTCCATCACATGACACCAGTGACAGGCCGCGTAACCAATCGAAATCAGAATCAGCTTTCCCTCTTGCCCGGCCTTATGCAGCGCTTCGTCGCCCCACGGATACCAATCCACCGGATTGTGGGCGTGTTGCAACAGATAAGGGCTGGTGGCGTGAATCAAACGATTCGGGGTGTTGGTCACGGCAAACTCCGCGTGCGAGAGGGTCTGTACAAGGGTCGGTTGCATGGGACATGCCGCATGAACCGCTCGGTATTGTCAAAAGGCTTGACGCGACAAAGGAAAAATTGCATAATGGATGGTCCGTTCAATACAAATCAAGGCAGAAGGATCCTTAAACCGTGAAAAGACCCTTTCAACCCAGCAAAATCCGTCGCAATCGCACCCACGGGTTCCGGGCGCGCATGGCAACCCACGATGGTCGCGCGGTGCTCTCCCGTCGCCGTGCCAAGGGTCGTCGCAAGCTGATCCCATAATCGACATGCCGGATACGTCGGATTTCCGTTTTCCGAAATCCGCCCGGCTGCTCGTTTCCGGAGAGTTTCAGCGGGTCTCCTCCCGTGGGCGACGGATCGCTACCCAATTTTTTATCCTGTTGACCCTCCCTGTCCAGTCCGACCAAACCCGACTGGGCATCACGGTCAGCCGCAAGGTGGGCAACGCGGTGCAACGCACGCGCGTCAAACGTGTGATCCGCGAACAGTTTCGTCTGTGTCGTCTGCGGTTTGCCTCGGGATACGATTGCGTGGTCATCGCCAAACCCCAGGCCGGTCGCACCATCAACGCCGAGTTGCATGACGACCTGCGCGATCTGTTCAGCCGGCTGGAAAAATCGGCTGCTCGTCCGCTTGATCCGGCATGACCATGCACGGGTTGTGGATGAACCCCGGAGGGGAGATTCATGGGTGGAGGCGATGGGGGATCCCCATCCTGATGATTTGATTGCCATGCGAAAACTTCTTCTCGGCCTGATCCGTCTGTATCAGCTTCTGATCTCCCCCGTGCTGCCCAGCAGTTGCCGGTTCTACCCGAGTTGCTCCCACTATGCCGCCGATGCCATTTTTCGTCATGGCTCGCTCAAGGGGAGCTGGCTCACCCTGCGCCGCCTGGGAAAATGTCACCCGTTCCACCCCGGCGGATTCGACCCCGTCCCTTGAATCTAGGATACCTCCATGGATCGTCGGACTCTCCTGGCCATCACCTTGTCGTTTCTACTCCTGATCGTCTTCCAGACCGTCTCGGATCTCTACCTGAACCCGCCCCAGCCTGCCCAAACCACGGAACAACAGGCCAAGGAGGTCAAACAGGAGCCCAAGGAGAGCCAATCCATCGAGAAATCGATTCAGGATCAGGCTAGCGTCGATGCTGCCAAACCCCCGCAGGCCCACACGACCACTTCGCAGGAAAAAGTCATCGATCCACGCGAGCAACGGTTCGAATTCGACAACGGCGTGATCGCCGGCCAGATCTCCAACCTCGGCGCAACCCTCACCCAGGCCAAATTCTTAAAGAATTTTGACAAGTTGCCGCCAGAAGGGAAACCTATCGAATTCCTGAGCCCAACCGGCAATCATCTCTTTTTCGAAGAGAGCGGTTTTCTCGGCGAAGTCGGCGTCGATCTGCCCAATCGCAAATCGGTCTGGACACGGGTCGGCAGCGGCAAAATCGGTCCCAATGCCCCGCTCACCCTGGTCTGGGAAAATGGAAAGGGTTTGAAATTCGAAAAGATCTTCACCTTTCAAACCAACTCCTACCTGATCACTACCAGCGATCGGGTTACCAACTCCTTGGACAAACCGGTGGTGTTGTTTCACTTCGCCCATTTTGCGCGCATCGAGCCCAAACCCGCCGATCAGCAGGCCATGGCCCCGGTTGATTTCGAGGGACCGATGGGCTACCTGGATGGTGCGCGCGTGCAACATATCTACGAGGATCTTAAAAAACAGGATCAGCGTATCAATGGCCAGGAGGGGTGGGTAGGATTCAGCGATAAATATTTTCTGGCCGCCATCGTGCCCGAAGCGAACAGCGGTACCAAGAAGTATTATTTCGATTTTGACGATCCCACCCATCGGGTTGGAATCGTGGCTGGCAAGCAGGAGTTGCGTGCGGGCGGAATGATCGAGAAGTCCACGCGACTGTTTATCGGTCCCAAGGAGATCCGCAACCTGGAAGCCCTGGGCCTGACGCTGGAGCGCTCCATCGACTATGGCTGGTTCCATTTCCTGGCGGTGCCTCTGGTTAAAATCCTATTGTTTTTCAACGATTTTCTCCACAATTACGGTGTCGCGATCATTCTGTTGACCGTCATCATCAAGATCCTTTTCTTTCCGTTGGCCACCAAGAGCTATCGTTCGATGAACGCCATGAAAAAACTGGCGCCAAAACTCGAGGAGATCAAAAAGCTCTACAGCCACGACAAGGCGATGATGCAACAAGAGACCATGCGCATGTACCAGGAGAACAAGGTCAATCCACTTGGTGGATGCCTGCCGATCGTGGTGCAGATCCCGGTCTTCTTCGCTCTTTACAAGGTGTTGTTTCTTTCTGTGGAGATGCGGCAGGCACCATTGTTTTTGTGGATTCAGGATCTCTCCATCATGGATCCCTACTACGTTTTGCCGATTTTGATGGGCATTTCCATGTTCATCCAGACCAAGATGAATCCGGCACCTGCCGACCCGGTCCAAGCCAAGGTTATGCTCTTTCTGCCGGTTGTGTTCACCTTCATGTTCTTGAGCTTTCCGGCAGGATTGGTGCTTTATTGGTTGGTCAATAATGTGCTCTCCATCGCCCAGCAGGGCTATATCATGAAGTTGGAGAAGTGAGTGCGGGTAGGTCGGTCGGCAGGCCAGACATATGAGTTGATCAGGCATACCTGGGTCCCCCGCAAAAGTCCCTTTACCCGGTATTCATGGTGGACATGATTTAGCAAAATCAACAGGTTGCGAAGTCCGTTTTTTGCCAAAAATGGCTTTTTACGGGGGACTCATACCTGGACTGGCCCCAGTTGGGGGGCTAGGCTAACAGTTGACGGGATTCAGGGGCATAGACGGACTGCCGCGCCGGAAATTTCTAGAACTTTGGATCATCAGGACCCCCTGGCCTCCATAGTGCCGAGGGCCTATGGAAAACTGATGGTCCAATATACAAGGACATAGACGGACTGCCGCGCCGGAAATTTCTAGAACTCTGGATCATCAGGATCCCCTGGCCTTCATAGTGCCGAGGGCCTATGGAAAACTGATGGTCCATATACCAGGGGCCAGTGGCCCCTGGTGGGGTTCAGGGCGAAGCCCTTGGGACTTTTCATTTGCCTTTCGCGCGCTTTTACGATAACGGCCATGTTGTGGAGTCGCAACACCCCTCAATGATGAAAGATCAGAGGGGCGTGGATACCAGTCTCCAACACTTTTTGCATCATAAGCCATTTTTCGCGTTTTTTGCGAAAGATGGCGCAAGCGCACGGTTTTATGTGCCCTTGCCCGTCAGGGAATGAAGGGGGCGGAATAGACGCCTTCGGTGGCCTGATTCCGGGCCATGTTCGCGGCATCGTTTCGCCAAAGGCGCGAAACGATGCCGCAGCCAAGGCGGCGCGCAGCGTTTTTTCGCAAAAGACGCGAAAAAACGCTCTTTTGTAGAGCGCGCGAAAGGCGAAAACAAAACCTCGGAGACTCCGTCTCCGAACCTCTGCCGGGGACCTTCGGTCCCCGGCCCCCTGCAACCATTTTATTCCGTACCATACTCCGACCCGTCTCATGCTTCCCACCATCCTCGACGATCACCCCATCGCCGCTTTGGTCACCTCTCCCGGCACCTCCGCAGTCGCCATTATCCGCATCAGCGGTTTCCAACTCCTCAATCGCCTGTATCCCATCCTGCGCCATCCGAATGGCTACCCAGTCTCCCACTCAGACCTGACACCACGCCTCCTCAAACGCCTGGATCTCATCGACCCACAGACCGATCAAACCCTTGATCAGGCCATGGTCGTCCACTTTCCCGCCCCCCACTCCTACACCGGCGAGGAGGTGGTGGAAATTCAGGGACATGGCGCGCTGGTCCTCATTCAACGCACTCTGGAAATCTTGGGCGAAATCGGCATCCGTCCCGCCAAGCCCGGCGAGTTCACACGCCGAGCCTGCATGAATGGCAAACTCGATCTCACCCAAGCCGAAGCCATCGCCGCACTCATCAATGCCTCCTCCATGCGCGCGGCTCGCGAAGCCCTGCGCCAATTGGAAGGATCACTCCAACAACCCATCGAAACCCTTCGGGAACGCCTGCTGACCGTCTTGGCGCATGTTGAAGCCAGCCTAGATTTTGCCGATGAGGATATCGATCCCCTCCCCTCCCCCATGATTCTGCAGGAACTGAGTCAGGCCACCGAAGCGCTGGGAAAGCTTCTGCGCGGAGCACCATTGGGGGAACGATTGCGCGAGGGGTTCCACTTGGTCATCATCGGACGACCGAACGTTGGCAAATCAAGTCTGTTCAACCATTTGCTGGGTCGGAAACGCGCCATTGTCTCCCCTACTCCAGGTACCACCCGTGATTGCATCGAAAGCAGCCTGGAGATCGCGGGTATCCCCGTTATCTTGCTGGATACCGCCGGTCTGCGTACCACCGATGAACCGATTGAAGCCGAAGGCATCGCGATCACGCGCGAAAAATTGCGCCAAGCGGATGGGGTGCTGATGCTCCTGGATGCTGAATCCGGACTCACCTCTGAAGATCAGGATTTGCTGAACGACGTGGCCGATAGCCATGCCATCGTGGTCTGGAACAAGATGGATCTCTATACCGGCGCATATGACTTGCACATCACCGCTACCATGCCCACGGCACGGGTCTCGATTCGTACTGGTGAAGGGTTGGATGAGCTGGAATCGGCGATAGGGCGCCTGCTGTTGCCTGTACCGGTGGATGGCGAAGGAGTTATCATCCTGGCGGCACGTCAAAAGGAGGCCCTGACACGCGCCCTGCGCTCCCTGATTGAGTGCGAAACCCTGATCATGCATAATAGACCAAGAGAGATCACGGCCCTCCCTCTGCGCGCGGCGTTGGAAGCTCTGGGAGAGATTATCGGCCATATCACCCATGACGCGCTGCTGGATCGCATTTTTAGTTCTTTTTGTATCGGAAAATAATTATAATCTAAATTATATGTTTTCATTTAAACTCCGTTCAACATTGTTCCACGTGGAACATCCCGCTCATGGATGAGTTCTCTTCCTGGTTGATGTTTCACGTGGAACATCAAATTTATAAGTTTTCCATTTCCTAACCCCTCTCCTTTTCGCTTGTAATCCCCCTACCCTCACCCATCCGCACGCCCAAACCCTTGCTACCCTGCATTGGTGTTGATACTATCCGCTGTCTTGATCTCTCTTGCCACGCGTCCAAACCACGACATACTTTTTCAATTCTGGATACCAATGCTGGGCACTCACCGTTTCGACATCATCGTCGTAGGTGGCGGACATGCTGGTTGCGAGGCCGCTCATGCCGCCGCAAGCATGGGCGCCCATACACTTCTGCTCACCCATAATCTCGATACTCTGGGACAGATGTCGTGCAATCCAGCCATTGGTGGGCTCGGCAAGGGTCACTTGGTGCGAGAGATCGATGCCTTGGGCGGCATCATGGGCTTGCTGGCGGATCGCGCTGGCATTCATTTTCGCATTCTAAATCGCAGCAAGGGACCTGCCGTTCGAGGTCCACGGGCGCAGATGGACAAGCTCGACTATCGACGGGAAACCCGTGCTGCCCTGGATGCCACCCCCAATCTCACCATTCGTCAAGGAGAAGCGACAAGCCTGCTTATCGAAGGGGATCGTGTTTGTGGCGTTATGACCGACTGGGGATATCCCTGTTGTGCCTCTGCGGTTGTTTTGACAACTGGAACCTTCCTGCGTGGTTTGGCCCATATCGGCGAACATATCTTTCCAGCTGGTCGTCTTGGCGATGCGCCAAGCATGACCTTAAGCGATTCATTGCGGGAACTGGGTCTGATTCTTCATCGTCTGAAAACCGGGACTCCACCACGCCTGGATGGCCGCAGCATCGATTGGTCGCGTCTCGAACCTCAGCCGGGCGAAACGCCACCCGTTCCCTTCTCCCATGTGACAAAAGAGATCTGTCGCCCACAGGTCGTTTGTCACATTGCCTTCACCAATGAGAAAACCCATGAGCTGATTACCAGCAATCTGCACCGGGCTCCGCTATACTCGGGTCAGATCAAAGGAATCGGTCCTAGATATTGCCCCTCGATCGAGGACAAGGTGGTTCGCTTCAAAGAGCGTGATCGCCACCAGATCTTTCTTGAGCCCGAAGGGTGGCGCACCCAGGAGATCTATCCAAATGGCATCTCCACCAGTCTGCCGATTGATATTCAACACGACCTGGTACGTTCCATAGAGGGTTTGGAGCGCGCTGTGATCATCCGACCTGGATATGCCATTGAATACGACATGGTGGACCCAATCCAGTTGGATGATGCCTTGGCAGTCAAGGGGGTGAAAGGGCTCTATCTGGCGGGTCAGATCAATGGCACGACCGGGTATGAAGAGGCGGCTGGTCAGGGGCTTGTTGCAGGAATCCAGGCAACGCGCTTTCATCAAAATCGGGCACCGATTCGCTTTGATCGCTCGGAGAGTTATCTGGGTGTGATGATCGATGATCTGGTTACCAAGGGAGTGGATGAGCCCTATCGGATGTTCACGTCACGCGCGGAGTTTCGTTTGCTGCTGCGTACGGATAATGCCGATACACGCTTGACACCCTTGGGGCGGGAGATCGGTTTGATTGACAATACACGCTGGCAGACCTTCATAGCCAAGCAGGAGCTTTTGGAATCAACGCGCACACGACTGCAAGCCACCCGCATTCATGCGCAGGAGACCGGGCTTGCAGATGGTCGGGATAGAAAGAGTGCCTGGGAGTGGTTGCGAGGTGAGGAGCTGTCGTCGCATCGCATTTTTGAGTTGGCTGGTTTGGAAGGGGTTCCAGATGAGATCCGAGATACCCTGGATACCGAAGCCAGCTATGCCGGTTACCTGACACGTCAGCAGGATGAGATTCAACGATTTCGCAAGTCGGAGTCTATCCGAATACCAGAAGACCTCGATTGGATGGGTATACCGGGTTTGTCTACGGAGTTGCGTCTCAAGTGGATGAAAATCCGTCCCAGAACCCTTGGCCAAGCCTATCGCATTCCAGGTTCAACACCCGCAGCCATCTCGGTGTTGATGATCCACTTGAAGGCGGGCGTAAAATGTTCCTGAGATTGGCATGAACACAATCCACAACGCCATTACGTATGACTGGCAGGCTTTCTTTGCAGCACTGCGCCTGGTTTTCGAATTGAATTCTGACAGCGAGGAGAAGCTGAAACGGTATGTGGAGCAATTGCTGCGCTGGAATCAAACCTATCATCTCATAGGTCCTGCGGCAGTTCGAGAGCTGTTGACCCGACACTTGCTTGACTCATCCTCGCTGATACCCTTTTTGCCTGAGACCGGGATAATCGCGGATATGGGTTCCGGAGCGGGATTGCCAGGGATTGTGCTGGCTTCACTCTCATTACCATCAAGACAATTCCACCTTTTCGAAGCCAATCAGAAAAAGGCGAGATTTCTTCAATTTATTGCCTCTGAACTTGCCATGGGCGACCGGGTGGTTGTGCATAAGCGGCGTGTCGAGGAGGCCATGGAACTGCATGGAACGTTTGATTGCACAACAAGTCGAGCCTTGGCGGATCTGGATAGACTAGCCAAACTCTCCAGACTTCTTCTTAAAGTAGACGGCATCTGCTTGGCGATGAAGGGCAGAAGAGTGTATGATGAGTTATCCGAATTTGCGCATGGCAAGCAGTCATCCTTTTTCAACCAACCGCTCATCCATACCTCGCCCTTTGGAGGTGAAGGGGTGATCGTTCAGTTGCGCAAGGTTCCACGTGAAACAGGGGTGAAGGGATGAAACAGATCATTGCCATTGTCAATCGCAAGGGTGGCGTGGGAAAAACCACCACTGCGGTCAACCTCGCGGCGACTTTTGCAGCAACCGGAAAAAGAACGTTGCTGGTCGATTTCGATCCACAGGGCAATACCACCACAGCTTTCGGTATCTCCAAGGAGAGCAATCTCCCCACGGTGTACGATGTCCTGACTGGTCAAGCGAGTTGGAAGGAGGCAACCCGTGCTATTGTGGGCAGTGGTATGTTGGGAGTGATTCCCTCCACGGCTGACTTGAGTGGCGCTGAGGTAGAACTGGTGAACACCAAGAGTCGTGAATACCGATTGCGAGAGCGGTTGAAGAATCTGGAGGGGGAGTACGACACCATTCTGGTGGATTGTCCTCCTTCCCTGGGTCTGCTGACCCTCAATGCCCTGGCTGCTGCGCATGGTGTTCTGATCCCCCTTCAATGCGAGTACTATGCCATGGAAGGGTTGAGTCAAGTGCTGCGCACCATGGAGATCATTAAAAAGAGCATCCATCGCTCTCTGGAGATGGAGGGGATTCTGTTGACCATGCATGATCAGCTCAACCCCAGCAATCTTGCAATCGAACAAGAGGTTCGGCACCACTTTGCCAGCCAGACCTTTGCAACGATCATTCCGCGCGATCCCAATTTAAGCATTGCTCCATCGGTTGGCCGTCCGGGTGTTTGGTATCATCCCTGGTCGGCTGGATCGAGAGCTTATCTGCAATTAACTCTTGAACTGCAACACAAGGATTGAGAATCATGAAAAGCTTACAAACTGACATGGGGCAGGGACTGGCTGCCTTGCTTGGCGAAGCTGCTCTGGCTCCCTCAGTCAAAGAAAAAATCTTGATGATTCCAATTGATCAGATTTTTCCAAATCCATATCAACCGCGTCAAAATTTTTCCGAAGCCTCGTTGAGCGAATTGGCGGATTCAATACGGGAGCAGGGTGTACTGTTACCGATCATCGTTCGTCACAAGCCAACGTTCGAAGAGGCGTTTCAGTTGATTGCCGGTGAACGTCGTTGGCGTGCGGCTAAGTTGGCCGGGTTGGATCAGATTCCGGCCATGTTCAGACGCATGAGTGATCGACAGATGCTGGAGATCTCCATTCTGGAGAATGTACAGAGGGAGGATCTCAATCCGGTTGAGGTGGCGCGCGGATGCGCCCAGCTGATCGAAAAATTTGGCTATAGCCACAAGAAGACAGCGCTGCGCATCGGCAAGAGTCGGGAAACGATCACCAATCTGCTGCGTCTGTTGCGTTTGCCTGAGTCGATCTTGGCGTTGATCGAGTCCGCTCATTTAAGCATGGGACATGCTCGAGCGATGGTACGTTTGGAAAGCAAGCCTGAGCTTTTGGATCGGGTTGCCGGAATGGTGATCGAGCAGAATCTTTCGGTGCGCCAAACCGAGGAGTTGTTGCGCACACTTGAGCAGGAGGAGGCGAAGCAGGTCGAGCCTGGCGAAGAAGTGATGTCCGTGGCAGATGAGGAAGGGAGTCCTATCTTGGCCAAGCGTCGCAAGGATCCGATGATCCTCTCCATCGAGGAGCGTTTGACCGAAACGCTCGGCACCAAGGTTTCCATCACGCATCTCAAGGGAAAAGGTAAGGTGATCGTGGAATATGCGACCTTGGAGGAGTTGGAGGGGTTGGCGGATCAATTGTTGAGGATCTCGGAGTAGGCGTTGGGCGATGGGGAGATGATTGCGCGCCTGGCCTTCTGGTCAAGACTGGCCCTGATTGCCCTGCTCGCTTGGGAGGCAGCGGAGTGGAGCTGGCGCCTTGTCGTTCCAGAGTCGATTGCGATTATTGATCACGCGACGGGGGAGGGGAGGGGAGCACTTGGCGATAAGCAGCGCTCGAGTGGTGGGATGGGGGAGGGCGTACAAGGCCTCTTTGGGGGCCCCACCACCACAGGCATGACTGTCCGTAAGACAACGGTTCCCGAAACTCCTGTGACCCGGTTGAATGCGCGTCTGATGGGGATTCTTTACGACTCGGAAAGCTCGGTGTTGTGGCGGGGGTTGATCCGTGGAGAGGGAATTCCTGAGGGCTCCTACGGGGTAGGGGATCGGGTGGGTCCGGCGATACTTGTGCGTGTTTCGTGGGACCGTGTGGTGTTGGAGCACCAGGGGCGGTTAGAGACGTTGCTGTTGCCAAAGCTTGAGTCCGGACCGGTGATGGAGTCTAAAACGCACAAGCAGGTATCGGGCGAGACGCAGGAATTGATCGGGACATTGTGGAATCAGTTCGAGAAGAGTCCGGAAAGCATTTTGGAGAATATTCGAATCGAGCCGGTGTTCATTAACGGACAATTTGGTGGGGTACAACTTTTTCCGGGTCGGGATCCGAATTTTTTGCAGCAGTTCGGGGTACAGGCAGGGGATGTGGTGACCTGGGTGAACGGGGTGGAGTTGACGGATCCGATGAAGGGGATGGCAGTATTAGGAACATTGGGATCGGCTCAGATGATGCAGTTCACGGTGCGACGCGGGAACGAATCGCACGCGTTCGAGTTCAGCCGGCAGAAGTAAGTCCCCCAAAGAAGGCCGTCAACTCCATGATCACCCAGCCGCTTTGCGTTGCAAGGCAGTTTGAACGATTTTTCGGAGGTTGCTTCGTTTGAGAGCCTTGTTTTCTGTAGCAGGCAAGACTTAATCTGACATTTCTGGTAGGATGGACGCAAACCAACCAAGGAGGATGTCAGCGATGAATGCCGAAGAGAAGATCATCAAGAACAAAGTCGGATTATTGAACCTGGCAGAGATGCTGGGGAGTGTGTCCCAGGCGTGCAAGGTGATGGGCTACTCCAGGGATAGCTTTTACCGTTTCAAAGCGCTTTACGACAAGGGCGGCACACGGGCACTCCAGGAGATCAGCCGCAAGAAGCCGATCTTAAAGAACCGTGTGATCCCGTGGTACGAAAAGCAGGACGTCCCCTTGTTGCGCATTCTGACCGACAGAGGGACCGAGTAGACTGGAACATAATCGACCGCCTGTTTGGTCATGGTTTGACACTTAGTCACGTTAATCATGAACCATCAGGGGGTCGATGTCACAGTCAATTGAAATCGAAAACAAATCTCCTATCTAAGTGCCATTGCAGCCTGGATGAATTGCAAACGGACCTGGATGCATGGATCGATCTGTACAACAATGAACGGGTTCACTCTGACAGGTACTGCTACGGCAAGACCTCAATGCAGACTTTCCTGGATGCCAGTAAACTGGCTCAGGGGAAAATTTTAGAGCGACTTCATCAGACAGACAAACGGGCTGTCGCATAGGTCGCATTTGTCAGATCAAGTCTTGACAAGTACACGACCGGATCATACCGGTTGGTCCATGCGGCATCAGACCATCTGCGCGAGGCATCCATCATGCACGGACACGGCTTTTCCTGGTATCGGTTGCGCGCCATGATGTTCAAGGAGTTCATTCAGATGCGCCGGGATCGCCTCACCTTTGCCATGATGGTGATGATTCCGATGGTGCAGTTGATCCTGTTCGGTTTTGCCATCAACTCCGACCCCAGGAATCTGCCTACCGCGATTCTGGATCGGGATCACGGTCCTTTCGGGCGTGCGCTGATGGCCCAGATGCAGGCTTCGGGCTATTTCCGGGTCACCGAAACCAGCGGGGATGAAATCCAGATCGAGAAGGGGCTGGCGTTGGGACGGGCACAATTCGTGGTGACGATTCCGGAAGGGTTTTCCCGCTCGGTGGCGCGGGGGGAACGTCCGGAACTTCTGATCGAGGCCGATGCCACCGATCCCGCCGCCACCTCCAACGCTCTGGGCACGGTGACAGCCCTGGCCTGGCACGCCCTGGATCGGGAGTTGACCGGGCCGTTGTCCGGGTTGCGGGTCGGGCCGCCGCCGTTCGAGTTGAAGGTCCATCGGCGTTACAATCAGGAGGGGATCACCCAGTTCAACGTGGTGCCGGGGTTGATGGGAGTGGTGTTGACCATGACCATGGTGATCATGACGGCGTTGGGGGTGACCCGCGAGCGGGAGCGTGGCACCATGGAAAATCTGTTGGTCACCCCGTTGCGACCTGCGGAGGTGATGCTGGGCAAGATTTTGCCGTATGTGGTGGTGGGTTACATCCAGATGAGTCTGATTCTGGTGGCGGCGCGGGTGATTTTCGATGTGCCGGTGGTGGGCAACCTTCTGGTGTTGATGTTGGCGAGCGTGGTGTTCATTGCCGCCAATCTGGCGGTGGGCTTCACCTTTTCGACTCTGGCGCGCAATCAGTTGCAGGCCATGCAGATGGGATTCTTCTATTTTCTGCCGAACATCCTGCTCTCCGGATTCATGTTTCCGTTTCGCGGCATGCCCGAGTGGGCGCAGAACATAGGTGAGGTATTGCCTTTGACCCATTTTCTGCGCATTGTGCGTGGGGTGATGCTCAAGGGGAACGGGCCGATGGAGATCATCGGCGAAGTGGGGGTATTGGGGGTGTTCATGTTGGTGGTGAGTCTGATTGCGCTCAAGCGTTATCGTGAGACATTGGATTGAGTTTGGGTGAGTGTCCCGGTTCTGGCCGTGATCAGCCCTGCTTATCCAACACCAACGAAAAAAACAGCTCCGCCTCGGCCTGGGAACCGTCGCCATCATGACGCGCACCGGGATGCACCCGCAATCCATACCAGGCGCGCTTGCGGTGATAACACGCCAGCAACCGCTCTCCATGCCGGGAGAATTCGTTGACCGGATCGTAGAGATCCTGAATCAGGAACAACGGCGGCAGTTTTTCTTGCGCGTCGGCAAGGGCCAGCAGATCCGGAACCGAATCCAGACTCTCGCCACGCAGGAAACCATACGGATTGGCGCGATTTTCCAAACCGTAATCCTCGATCTTGGCCTTGAGATCCACCTGGGGGGCCATGACGTAAATCCCTCGACAGCCGAGCGCGATCCCGTGATGGAGCGCGCCGAAACCGCCCATGGAACTCCCCATGCAGAAAAGCGGCTGGTTGGGATCGGTCCACTCCCGCCGGATCAGGGCTTGCACCATCCCAGCCACGAAACCGTTCCCCTTTTCGCCCCAAAACCAACTCCCCTGACGTTTCCAACCAAAGGTATCCCACGGGGCGAGCAGATCGAAATGGTCGAAAGGCCGCAACGGTCCGGTGTGGAACCAGGCGTTGAAACCGTGAAAAAAGACGATCAACCCTTTCGATGCCTTCCTGGCCGGCAGGCGGGTGTAACGGATCAACCGGTCACCGTGATGGAAGACCAACGGATAGATCTTGTCGATGTTTGAGGCGTCGTGCATGGAGAGGGCCTCGGCCTCGCGGGCACGACGTTGCGCGCGGGCGGCTTCGACCTCGTGGGAGACCACGTTCTGAAAATAGTGGCTGGTCCGATAGTTCGCCAAAGGGACGGCTTCGGCTTGGGTGCGCAGGGCATTGATCACCGAAAGGCGCACCGCCTCTTTCCAGCCCAGCTCGTCGGCGCGGGCACGCAACTTGCGCCCGTTGGCCAGCCATGTGCGCAAGTGGGAACGCCAGTTGGCAACCAGTTGGCGCGGGTTCATTTCTTGTACCCCAACACCCCGCCGATGCACAACAGATCCATGTCGGCCTTCATGAAGGTGCGTACCGCGTCTTCCGGACTCTCGACGATTGGTTCGCCCTGATCGTTGAAGCTGGTGTTGAGCAGCACCGGCACCCCGGTCAGCTCCCCGAAACGGCGGATCAGGGCGGCGTAGGGACGGGTTTCACCCACCCGAAGCACCTGGAGACGCGCGGTGCCATCCACATGTACCACCGCCGGACAGGCCTGTTTGGCCCGCTCGGTGGCCGGGGTGGTGAAGGTCATGAAATCCAGATCCGCCACTTCGGGTGGATAGGTGAAATAGGCCGGAGCATCCTCGGCCAGGGCCACCGGCGCGAAGGGACGGAACCACTCGCGATGCTTGACCCGGGCGTTGATGATGTCTTTCATCTCCGCGCGGCGCGGATCGGCCAGGATGCTGCGATTGCCCAGGGCACGGGCACCCATCTCGGAGGCGCCCTGAAACCAGCCGATGATCTTTCCTTCGGCCAGGGTGCGGGCCGCGGTCTCGATCACATCCCCATCGCGCACCACCCGCAGACCGACCTTGCGCATTGCCGCCTCGGCCTGCTTGTCCGAAAAGGCGTGACCGCAAAAGACCGAATCGAGTTTGAAAAAGCGCGGCTCGCCGAGCACCTGGTGAAGATAATACAGGGCGGCACCCAGTCCGATCCCCCGGTCCGAGGCCATGGGCAGGGGGAAGATGCGTCGATATCCCTGTTCCAGCAGCTTGCCGTTGAGCGAGGAGTTCATCACCACCCCGCCCCCCAACACCAGATCGGATTCGCCGGTGCGCTTGCGGGCGATGTCGCACAGACGACCGGCCACGTTCTCAAGCATTTTTTGGACGCTGGCGGCCAGGTTCATGTGTTCCTGGGTGATCGGTTCCGGATCGATGCGCCGGGAGAGGTGTTCATCGAGAAAATCGTTGTTCATCAACAGGCTGTTCAGATATCCGCCCTCGACCGCCAGACGCGACACCTCGGTGCGCAGTTGATCGCCCAGGCGTATCAGACCACTGGGCAGGATCTCGATCTGTTCCATGTAGCGCGCGAACAGGGTAGGTTCGCCGTAGGGGGCCAACCCCTGGGTTTTCCCCTCGGCCCCATATCCGCCCAGTCCGAGATGATAGGTGGCGCGGGTGTACTCCAGGCCGATGCTGTTCTGGTCGTCGAGCCGCTCCAGAACCTCGATGGAAGTGCCGCGGCCATGGGCCAGAAGACCGCTGGCGCCATCGCCGAAGCCGTCCAGCGTGACGATGGCGGCAGAGTCGTATCCGGACGCGAAAAACGCCCCCGCCGCATGACAAAGATGGTGATCGGCTTCGATGTATCGCTTTTTGGAGCCGATCCGCTCCTTGAGCCACGCCTTGCAGGGGAACGGGTCGGCATGACCGAACACCACCACGTCGATGTGACGCAAACCGATGTCCAGGGCCTTGAGACACACCTCGATCGGGGCCAACAGATCGTCATCCTCGCGGATGACGTGATGCTTGCGCCTGGAGAGCCGCTCGGCCTCGAACATGGCCACCCGACGTCCCTTCACGTCGATGATGGCGCAGTTGTAATCGTGCATGAAACCGCCGATGCCCAGGATGAACATATCGATGCCTCGAATCTTGAAAAGTACCCGCGTGTCGGACCCCACGGCCCCGTGACGCATCATGCGATCAATCCAGGGGGGAAGTCAAATTTTCATGCTGTGAAGAGAACCCACCCCCGTACCTCTCCATGACAAGTGCGCCACGGTACGAAAATTCCTTGCTCCTCCGCGCCCTGGTCTGGTTGAATCGCCGTGGATCGGATGATCTGGGTGCATGAAATTCCGATCTGGCGGCGAGATCGCGCATGGATCTTCCGCTTTCGCCCCTTCGCCATTGTCTTCCGGGAGATGGATCGTGAATGCCTTGTCGGTGCCTGAAGATCCGGCGGTGGTGCTGGTCGATGATGATCCCGACATCCTGATGCTCGCCTCACACATGCTGCGTGGCGCCGGAGTCGGCGAGATCATCACCCTGGAGCAAAGTCGCGAGCTGTTGCCCCTGATGGCCCGGCGCGAGGTCTCCGCCGTGGTGTTGGATCTGCACATGCCCACCCTGGGTGGCGCCAAGCTGCTGCCGCGGATCGTGCAGCACCATCCCGACACGCCGGTGATCGTCATGACCGCCACCGAGGAGGTCTCCACCGCGGTCGGCTGCATGAAGGATGGCGCCTTCGACTTTCTGATCAAGCCGGTTGAAGAGAATCGTTTCGTCGCCTGCGTGAAAAAGGCTCTGGAGTGGCGGGATCTGCGGCGTCAGGTGGGCGCCCTGAAACGCTCCCTGCTCACCGGGCGGCTCGAGCATGCCGATGCCTTTGCCGCGATCGTCACCGTCAGTCCCAAAATGCGTGCCGTGTTCGGATATGTGGAAGCGATCGCCTCCACCGGCGAGCCGGTGTTGATCACCGGTGAGACCGGTGTGGGCAAGGAGTTGATCGCCGAGGCGTTGCATCGCATCAGCGGGCGCGGTGGCGAACTGGTTCCGGTCAACGCGGCGGGGTTGGACGACTCCCTCTTCTCCGACACCCTGTTCGGTCACAAGAAAGGGGCCTATTCGGGCGCGGACGACTCCCGCACCGGCCTGATCGCCAAGGCCGGACGTGGCACGCTGTTCCTCGACGAGATCGGGGATCTGGGTCAGACATCCCAGGTCAAGTTGTTGCGTTTGTTGCAGGAGCGCAAATACTACCCTCTGGGTTCGGACGTGGCCAAGGTCAGCGAGGCGCGCGTTCTGTGCGCCACCCATCGCGATCTGGACGCCATGATGGACGAGGGGCGGTTTCGTTCGGATCTCTATTTCCGGCTCCAGGTGCATCGGGTCGAGATCCCCCCCTTGCGTGAACGGCCCGAGGATATCGCTCCCCTGGCGCGTCATTTTCTGGTCGAGGCGGCCCGGAGTCTGAATCGCGAGGTGCCTGAGGCGCCGCCGATGTTGTTCACGTTGTTGGCCTCTGGTTCTTTTCCCGGCAATGTCCGGCAGTTGCGATCGATGATCTTCGATGCCGTGGCGCGTGGAAGCGTCGGCGAGGTGTCGTTGGAGTCGATTCGCCGGTCGTTGCGGGCTTCATCCGGAAACGGGGTGGAAAAGGGGACGGGCGCGGTGGTCGTGCCAATCGACGGAGAGGGGATCTTTCGGGGCTTGAGTGGTCGTCTGCCCACCTTGAAGGAGGTGGAGCGTGACTTGATCGCCGAGGCGTTGCATCGTTCGGGCGGCAATCAGGGGATGGCGGCCACCTATTTGGGGATCTCCCGGCAGGCGCTCAATCAGCGTTTGCGCAAGAAGCGGGAAGGCGAGGGGGAAGGGGAAGGGTGAGCGGGGTATGGGGTTGGAGCCCGTGAGGGGGGCTCCCTGTCGTCATGCCCGTTTGCAGGTGGAATCCACCGGCATGTCAAGCGACAACCGATCCACCTCCGCGAGCACGGCGGCGGCGTGTCCGGCGGTCTTGACCGATGGATAGACCTTGCGGACCACCCCATGGCCATCGACGATGAAGGTGGAACGGACGATGCCCATGTAGACCTTGCCGTAATTTTTCTTCTCCTGCCAGGCGCCGAAGGCTTCGCACAAGGCGCCGTCGGTATCGCTCAGCAGGGTGAATTGCAGATTGTATTTGGTGCGGAAGTTGACATGGGATTTGACCGAATCCTTGGAGATGCCGATCACCGTGAACCCCATCGCGGCGAATTCCGCGCCGAGGGTCTGGAAATCGTTGGCCTCGACCGTGCAGCCTGGGGTGTTGTCCTTGGGATAGAAGTAGATGACCGCCCCTTTTGCACCCAGGCGTTGCCGGAGCGGCAGGGATTGGTCGTTCTGATCCGGAGCGCTCAGGTCCGGGATGGTGTCGCCGGGTTGCAGCATGGCGGAAGTCTCCTTTTTGATCGGTTCATTTCAAGACCGCGCGCCGCGTTTGTTCGCAAAAGGCGCGAAGAAACGTTTTGTTTGTGGAACGCGCGACAATCGAAGGCACAACCCGAAGGTTTTGCCCGGGCACTTTTAAGTCGGGAACCTTGCCGTTTTCGGACCCCTGCGACAATGGGGTTCTGGTTGCCTGATTTCTTTGGCGCGCCCGGCAGGGGTCGAACCTGCAACCACCGGCTTAGAAGGCCGATGCTCTATCCATTGAGCTACGGGCGCGTACGTAGAGGGGCGAAGCTCCCGGCCATCCCGGTTGCGTTGTACGCTTGAGGCCATGCCAAGGGACAGGGCCTCGTGGAGAGAAAAAATGGTCGGGGCGAGAGGATTCGAACCTCCGGCCCTCGGCACCCAAAGCCGATGCGCTACCAGACTGCGCCACACCCCGACTGATCTGGCGGGAGCGGAGCAAAACCCCGCCAGCCAAGAACACTCCCGCGCGGGAGTGCCTAGAAAATCGTTGTCTGCTGGGGGAGAACCCCCGCACCTTTGCTCCGGGAACCTCCCTTCGGGCGTTCCCCAGAGCAAAAAGCAGAAAATCGTAACCCAAAACCGGTTCCCTGGGCAATAGTCCAAGCGAGAAAAAGATGCGGACTTTTTTTTGAAGCATGGCACGGAGTGATGGAAAACCGGCAATTTTGGAGCTATAATGATCGATTGCGGCGGCTTGGGTCGAATGAGAGCCGCGCGCGGCGACTCGCGGCACTCGAAGCGGAACCATTGAAACGGCTTTCATGAAGATCGTCATCGTCGGCTTGAGCCACAAAACCGCGCCCGTGGCCGTTCGGGAACGCCTCGCTTTTTCCAACGAGGAGTTACCCGGCTGTCTGGCCGAATTGCGTGACATGCCCGGTTTGCGCGAGGTGGCGCTGCTTTCCACCTGCAACCGCGTGGAGATCTATGCCGCCGGACCCCAACCCGACAGAACTGCGGCCTCGATCCGCGCCTGGCTCGTCCAGAATCGCGCTCTGGAGGCCGAACAGCTCGAAGCCCATCTCTATCAGCTCGATGACCGCGACGCGGTTCGTCACGGCTTTCGCGTTGCCGCCAGCCTCGACTCATTGGTGGTCGGCGAGGCCCAGATCCTCGGCCAGATGAAACAGGCCTATCAACTCGCCAACGAGGCCGCCACCTCTGGCGCGATCCTCGAAAAATTTTTCCAGCACGCCTTTCATGCCGCCAAACAGGTGCGCAACGAAACCGGCATCGCCCGCAATCCGGTCTCCATCGCTTCGGCGGCGGTGTCGCTGGCGCGCCGCATCTTCGGGGATCTCAAAGGGTGTCGTTGTCTTCTGATCGGCGCGGGCGAGATGTGCGAACTGGCCGCGCGACACCTTGTGACCGACGGGGTTTCCATTCTGGTCGCCAACCGCACCCTGTCGCGCGCCGTGGCCCTGGCCGAGGCCTTTGGCGGCGATGCCTTCGTGCTTTCGGATCTCGAAGCTCATCTCGACAAAGCCGACATCATTCTCTCTTCGACCGGGGCCACCGGACATGTGGTCACCGCGCCGATGATCAAGGCCGCCTTGAAAAAACGGCGTCAGAAACCCCAATTCCTCATCGACATCGCCGTGCCGCGGGATTTGGATCCAGCCATCGGCGATCTGGACAACGCCTATCTGTACGACATTGATGATCTGACCCGGATCGTCGAAAATAACCTCAAGGACCGTGGACGCGAGATGACCGCCGCCGAGGTGATCGTGGAGCAACGTTGTCTGGAGTTCATGCGCTGGCTCGAAACCTTGGATCTGGCTCCGGTTCTGACCGCGTTGCGTGAAAAACTCGAGGGGATCCGCGATCAGGAGGTGGCCCGAACCCTGGCCTCCTGGCCCGACATCTCCCCGGACGAACAAAAGCGGATCGAGCAACTCGGTCGGCTGCTGGTCAACAAAATCCTGCATGCGCCGTTGAGTCGCCTGCGGCATCTGGCCGCCGAACCGGATGGGGATCTTTACGTGGACGCGGCGCGTCAGCTGTTTCAACTGGATCGGACGTGATGGCATGAGCGATTCGTTGTTGCGGAAATTCGATACCTTGCGGCGTCGCCATGCCGAGTTGAGCGCCTTGCTGGGACAGTCCGCCACCCGCGAGAATCCCAGTGAATTCGCCCGACTGAGCAAGGAGTTCTCGGATCTCGACCCGTTGGTCGAGGCGTGGCTTGATTATTTGAAACTCGAGGAGGAGATTCGCGACACCGAGGCCATGCTGGAGGATTCCGAAAGCGATCCGGAGATGAAACGGCTGGTGCGCGAGGAGGTGGATCGGCTCAAATCCCGTCTGGAAGAGAAAATTCCGGAATTGGAGTTGTTGTTGATCCCCAAGGATCCCCACGAGGGGCGCAACGTGATCCTGGAGATCCGTGCCGGCACTGGTGGCGAGGAGGCGGCGTTGTTTGCCGGCGATCTGATGCGCATGTACGGGCGTTTCGCCGAACAGAACCGTTGGCGTCTGGAACCCTTGTCGAGCAGTCCGACCCCTTTGGGTGGTTTCAAGGAGGTGATCGTCATGATCTCCGGCAAGGGGGCCTGGTCCTCTTTCAAGTTTGAATCCGGGGTTCATCGGGTGCAACGGGTTCCGGTCACCGAGGCGGGTGGACGCATTCACACGTCGGCCTGCACCGTGGCGGTGCTGCCCGAGGCGGACGAGGTGGAAGTGGTCATCAACGAGCGCGACGATCTGCGCATTGACGTGTTCCGTTCTTCCGGACCTGGCGGGCAGAGTGTCAACACCACCGATTCGGCGGTGCGTATCACCCATCTTCCCACCGGCATCACCGTCACCTGTCAGGACGAAAAGTCTCAGCACAAAAACAAGGCCCAGGCCTTGAAGGTGCTCAAGGCGCGGTTGTTCGACATGGAGCAGCGTGCCGTCGATGACGAGCGTTCCCGCGACCGACGCGATCAGGTTGGTTCCGGGGATCGTTCGGAGCGGATCCGCACTTATAATTTTCCGCAGAATCGCATCACCGATCACCGGATCAATCTGACGTTGCACAAGCTTGACAGTGTGATGCAAGGGGAGTTGCGTGAAATGGTCACCTCTCTGATTGCGCATCATCAGGCAGAACAGTTGGCACGCATGGCCGAGGAGTGACCCAACCATGATACGCTCCACCGCGATTCGAATTGGCTTGGCCTGGTTGCTTGGCATCGGAACGTGGTTGACGAGCGACATGGTTCTGGCCAAGAGTTTCCGTCAGTCGGCCTACATTGCCAACGCCTACTTTTCGGATCGCATGGTGCAGAAGGGTGAGACCATGCAACCGATGTCGGTGGTCAAGACTCTGCGCACCAACACCAATGGCATGGCTGGTTATTTCGTGCTTGATCTGGTATTGACCGTGCGTGGGGAGCATCATTTCAAGGTAGATGTTTTGGATCAGGATGGCAAGGTTGTCACCCGGCTTGACTATCCTCCGGTGAAGGTTGCCAAGGAGGATCATTTGCCCATGTACACTGCTGCTGGTGCCATTACTGGCAAGTTTACGCCGGGGTTGTGGTTTTTCAAGGTGTATGATCAGCTTGACCGGAAAAAGTGGGAGCATCTTGGTACTTTTGGGGTATTGGTGGCTTTGCCGGCGGGTGAGTAGGGAGGGGGTGTTTGGGGAATTCAGACTCTCCATTGTTGCAGGGGTCCGGGGACCGCAAGGTCCCCGGCGGAGGTTCGGAGGCAGAGCCTCCGAGGTTCTATCTTTAGTCTTTGTCTTTAGTCTTTGTCTTTAGTCTTTGATCTTTAGTCTTTGTCTTTAGTCTTTGTCTTTAGTCTTTTGGCGCGCTCTTCAAAAAAGCGATTTTCACGTTTTTTGTGAAAATCGCTGCGCGCAGCCTTGGCTGCGGGAACGTTTCGCGCCTTTGGCGAAACGTTCCCGCGAACATGGCCCCCAAACAGGCCGCCGGAGGCGGTTCGCCTCCCGAGGGCGATTCGCCCCCTCCATTGCCCTGGCGGGCAACGGAGGGGGCACATGGGACGGCGCGCGCTGCGCACTTTTTCGCAAAAAGCGCGAAAAAGCGCTTGTCGTGTAAAGCGCGCGAAAGGCAAAAGAAGAGTCCCAAGGGCTTCGCCCCTGGACCCCACCAGGGGCCATGGGCCCCTGGACCCTGCCAGGGGCTTCGCCCCTGGACTTTGCCTCTGGACTTTGCCCCTGGACTTTGCCCCTGAACTTTGCCTCTGGACTTTGCCCCTGGACTTTGCCCCTGAACTTTACCCCTGGACTTTGCCC
>NZ_JBZVFG010000016.1:0-46664 GCF_058402785.1 Candidatus Magnetaquiglobus sp. | reverse complement strand
CTGAACTTTACCCCTGAACTTTACCCCTGAACTTTACCCCTGAACTTTACCCCTGAACTTTACCCCTGGACTTTGCCCCTGGACTTTGCCCCTGGCCCCTGAACCCCACGAACAATGGATGACACCGAATCGTCATCAACCACTGGAGAAAAAGATGTCGCGTTCTGAAGAACTGTTTCTCAAGGCAAAAACCATGATTCCCGGCGGGGTCAACAGCCCGGTGCGCGCCTTCAAGTCGGTAGGCGGTACCCCACCCTTCATCCGCTCCGGTCAGGGTGCCCACATCACCGATGTGGATGGCAAGGTCTATATCGATTATGTCGGTTCCTGGGGCCCGCTGATCGTTGGCCATGCCCACCCCCACGTCGTGGAGGCCATCTGTCGCACCGCGGAAAACGGCTGCTCGTTCGGAGCCCCCACGGAGGCGGAAATCACTCTCGCCGAACGAATCATCGAACGGTTTCCCGGCATGGAAATGGTGCGCCTGGTCAACTCCGGCACCGAGGCGGTGATGAGTGCCATCCGTCTGGCCCGCGCCGCCACCGGACGCGACGTGCTGGTGAAATTCGAAGGGTGCTACCACGGCCATGCCGATGGACTGCTGGTGGCGGCGGGATCGGGCCTGGCCACCTTCGGCGTGCCTACCTCGCCGGGTATCACCCGCGCCACAGCCCGTGATACGCTGGTCCTTCCCTTCAACGATCTGATGGCGGTGGAAACCCTGTGGGCTGAACGTGGCAACGAAATCGCGGCGGTGATCGTCGAACCGGTGGCCGGCAACATGGGATGCGTGTTACCTCTGCCCGGTTTTCTCGAGGGACTGCGGAACGTTTGCGACACGCATGGTTCGTTGTTGATCTTCGATGAGGTGATGACCGGGTTGCGGGTGGATCGCGGTGGAGCCCAAACCCTCTACAACATTCGTCCGGATTTGACCACGCTGGGAAAGATCATCGGTGGAGGATTGCCGGTTGGCGCCTACGGAGGTCCGGCCAAATGGATGGAGATGATCGCTCCGGCTGGCCCGGTCTATCAGGCCGGAACCTTGTCCGGCAATCCGCTGGCGGTCGCTGCCGGTCTGGCAACTCTGGATCTGCTCGACGCGCCCGGCGCCTATGCTACGCTGACAGCCAAGACCCGGTATCTGGTCAAAGGGTTGGACCAGGTGATGTGCGCCAACAACATTCCCTGTCTGATCAACCATGTGGGATCGATGTTCGGGCTGTTTTTCACCAGTGCCCAGACGGTCGCCAACTTCACGGATGTCTCCAACGGTGATATCAATCGGTTCAACCGCTGGTTCCATGGCATGCTGCAAGAGGGGATCTATCTGGCACCGAGTGCCTTCGAGGCGGGATTCGTGTCGTTGGCCCACGAGGAGACGATGTTGGATCAAACCTTGACCATGGCCGAACGGGTGGCCGGACAGCTGCGCGCGGCGTAAAAGGCTGTTTGACACATGCTAAACCGCGCCCAGCTTGGAATGTGTAGTTTTTTATTATCAGGGGTCCAGGGGGATTATCCCCCTGGTGGGATCCAAGGGCAAAGCCCTTGGGACGTTTTTTTGACTTTAAACCGCGCCCAGCTTGGGATATTTAGTGGTGAAAAAAAAGAGAGGATCCGGGAGATTCCTCTCCCAGGGTTTTGATTTTACCTTTGACTTTAGCGCGCTCCTCAAAAGAAGCATTTTTCGCGGTTTTTTGCGAAAAATGCGCTGCGCGCAGCCTTCCTTGCGAGAAACGACGCATCCCAAAATGGGTGCGGTTTAAACGGAAGATGCAGAAATCAAGGCTCACGGGGAGGGACCGGGAACGATCCGAACCCCCTGAAGCGTTGTCACGCCATCCGCGTGACAACGCTCCACAATCCTCCGACACCCCGACTCACACCCGACTCAGAAGTGACTGGTATCGTCCGCCACCGTCATGCCCTTGGGCAACGCATGGGCAATCCCCTTGTGACAATCGATGCAGGTCTTGCCCTTGGAAAAACCACGCTCGTGGAAATCAAAAGCCCGCGCGCCCTGCCGCGTGAAGTCCATGGACTTGAACTCGTGACAGTTGCGACACTCGCGGGAATCGGTGCTCTTCATGGTCTGCCAGACATTGCGCGCCAACTCCAACCGCTTGCCCTCGAACTTCTCCGGCGTGTCGATCGTCCCCTTGAACTTGTGCCACAACTCGTTGCTCGCCTGAATCTTGCGCACGATCATGTGCTGCCAGGCCTTGGGCACATGACAATCCGGACAGGTGGCACGCACCCCGCTCGGATTGTAATAGTGCACGGTCTCCCGATACTCCTTGTACACGTTGTCCTTCATCTCGTGACACGAGATGCAGAAGGTCTCATTGTTGGTGGCGGCCAACGCCCAGTGGAAACCACCCCAAAACAGGACACCCAGAAAGAAGAATCCTCCCAGGATCTTCCACTGATTCCTGAAACTCCGCGGCGCGCGGTCCTGATCTTGACTCATGGCTGCTCCCTTCCTTCGAATGGCGTGGTCCCCGGCTGCATGGATCGCATCAACGTCACATCACCGAATCCACGGGCTTGAAGGAGTTGTCCACCAAGGGCTTGGCATCCTTCTGCGGAACGTGACACTGGGTGCAGAAATAACGCTGCGGCGAGACATCGGACAGTTCCGTGCCGAAACGGTTGCGGAAATGGGTCAGGCTGATCTTGGTGGCATGGGTCTCCTTGGCCTTGCTCCAACTGTGGCAGGTCATGCACTTGTTCTGACGCAGATCGATCTTGTAACCTTCGATGTGATGCGGAATCAACGGTGGCTGCTGCAAATAGTTGCGCGGCAGACCGTGGCTGTCCGGCATCCACTTGGCCATCTCCGGGGCCTGATCCGCACCCTCCAGAGGCACCGCCCCACGCAACGAACGCACCTCCCCGCCCTCCTGGGCCATGGCCACGCTACTCCACGCCCCGACGGCCACGATCACCAACGCCGCCCACATGATCAACCACAACCGTTTTTTCATGGCACCACCCTCGAAATGTTGGGTAAATGAAAGTCGAATTCAAAAACATCATCCGGACAGACATCGATGCAGCGCCCACAGCGCGTGCAATCCATCCCGGTGATGCGCGGCCCGACACCCTTGTCGGCCCCCTTGAGCGCCGGATCGATCACCGCCGCTTCGGGACAGACCTGATGACAGGCGCGACAATCGGTGCAGGCGTCGCGCCGGACGGCACTGACCGCCAACGGGGTTCGCCGACCCAACAGGGCATACACCGCTCCGGTGGGACACAACCGCCCGCACCAGCCGTGGGGCGAGAGGATCAGATCGAACAGAAAGATCCCCACCACCGCCAGCCAACCGCTCCACACCCCGAAGATCAAGCCGCGATGGAGCAGACTCATCGGGTTGATCCATTCCCAGACCATCAGACCACTCAATCCGGCGGTCGCAACCACCACGACCAGCACTGCATGACGAATGCGCCGGTCACCGCGCCAACCGCCACCGATGCCGAACCGGCGCCGCATCCAGGCGGCCAGATCGGCGATGGGGTTGACCGGACAGACCCAGGCGCAAAAGGCCCGACCGCCCAGAAGTCCATACAGCACCACCACCACCACGAATCCCAGCGTCGCCTGGGTGGCCGGCATGCCGCTGGTGGCCAACAGCTGCGCAAAAATCAGCGGATCGGTCATCGGCAGCGTGTCCAGAAACAGACTCGCGGAGAGATTGCCCTGGATCAGCCACACATCGAACGCCGGACCGAGCAGAAACAGTCCCAGAACACCCAGTTGCGAGAGGCGCCGCCACACCAGCCAACGATGGGCCGGCCACCACCCCTTTTTTTCGATCGCCTCGTCACCGGCCAAGCGTTTTTTCATGGTCCGTCTCCCGGACGCCGCACCGGCA
Organism: Candidatus Magnetaquiglobus sp.; assembly: GCF_058402785.1. NCBI lineage: Bacteria > Pseudomonadati > Pseudomonadota > Magnetococcia > Magnetococcales > Candidatus Magnetaquicoccaceae > Candidatus Magnetaquiglobus > Candidatus Magnetaquiglobus sp. The sequence goes on along the minus strand of NZ_JBZVFG010000016.1, from coordinate 42,780 downwards.
GGCTGAGCGGTTCGGGAATCAGCGCATGCCCGGCCTTTTTCTTCTCTTCCCAGCCGACCCGGTAGTGCTTGCCCAACTCCCCCTTCACCGAAGAACGGGGAAAGACCCGGATGGCCGCCTCTTCCAGCACACACCCCTTTTCGCACTTGCCGCACCCGGTGCAGTGCTCCGAATGGACGGTGGGCAGGAAGTGGACATGCTTGCCGCTGCGGGTGTTGGGTCGCATCTCCAGGGTGATGGCCTTGTTCATCACCGGACAGACCTGGAAACAGACCTCGCAACGCAGCCCCAGAAAGGCCAGACAGGTCTCCTGGTCGGCGAGCACCGCCAATCCCATGCGCGCCTTGGCAATGTCGGTGAGTCCGTGATCCAGGGCCCCGGAAGGACACGCCTGGACGCACGGAATCTCCGGACACATCTCGCATGGCGCCTTCCTGGGCATGAAGAAAGGTGTGCCCGGTGCCACCCCACTGCCGGTTTCGGCCAGGGTGAGGATGTCGTAGGGACACGAACGCACGCACAAGCCGCAACGCAGACACTTGCCGAGAAAATCGGGTTCGGGCAAGGCCCCCGGCGGGCGCACCGCCCACACCGGCATCGCCTCGGTGGAACGCGCACCCACCCAGGTCAGAAAACCGATCAACCCCAAACCAACCGCGGCCCCCCCGCCCTTTTGCAAAAGGCCACGCCGCGTCATGGCGGTCCCCTGGGACCGCCCAGCGGATGAGTCGTTCATTTCGATCAGGCCTTCACCACCTTGACCGCGCACTTCTTGTAATCGGTCTCCTTCGAGATCGGGCAAGTGGCATCCAGGGTCAGCTTGTTGACCAGCCGCGACTCGTCGAAGAAGGGAATGTAGACCAGGCCCACCGGCGGACGGTTGCGACCCAGGGTTTCGACCCGCGCCACCACCTCGCCGCGGCGGGAGATGATCTTGGCCACCATGCCCCGTTTGAGACCCCGTTTTTCGGCGTCCTCCGGGTGCATGAAGAGCTGGGCATCCGGCACCGCGCGATGGAGTTCGGGAACGCGACGGGTCATGGAGCCGGAGTGCCAGTGCTCGAGCACGCGACCGGTCGAAAGCCACAGATCGAACTCCCCATCCGGGGATTCCGCCGCCGGTTGATAGGGCAGCGCGAAGATCCACGCCTTGCCATCCGGCTTGCCGTAGAACCGGACCTTCTGTCCGGCCTTCACATAGGGGTCATACCCCTCGCGGAAGCGCCACAGGGTCTCCTTGCCATCGACCACCGGCCAACGCAGACCGCGCGCCTTGTGATAGCTGTCGAAATCGGCCAGGTCGTGGGCATGGCCGCGACCGAAGGCGGCATACTCCTCGAAGAGCCCCTTTTGCACATAGAAACCGAAATGGCGCGATTCGTCGTTGAGCTGATCCTTCTTGAGTTCGTCCACCGAAAACTTGTTGACCTGCCCGTTGGCATACAGCACGTCGAAAAGGGTCTTGCCCTGGAGTTCCGGCTTCTTGGCGATCAGGTCGGCGGGCCACACCTCCTCGACCTTGAACCGCTTGGAAAACTCCATCAATTGCCACAGATCGGATCGGGCCTCGCCCGGCGCCTTGATCTGCTGGCGCCAGAACTGGGTACGCCGCTCGGCGTTGCCGTAGGCTCCCTCCTTCTCGACCCACATGGCCGTGGGCAGGATCAGATCCGCGGCCAGAGCCGTCACCGTGGGATAGGGGTCGGAAACCGCCACGAAGTTCTTCGGGTTGCGATAGCCGGGATATCCCTCCTCGTTCATGTTCGGAGCGGTCTGCATGTTGTTGGTGCACATCACCCAGTAGGCGTTGAGCTTGCCATCCTTGAGCATGCGGTGATGGACCACGGCGTGATAGCCCGGCTTGTCCGGCAGGGTGCCCTCGGGCAGAAGCCACAATTTTTCCGTGATGTCGCGATGCTCTTTCTTCATCACCACCATGTCCGCCGGCAGACGATGCGAGAAGGTGCCCACCTCGCGGGCCGTGCCGCAGGCCGAGGGCTGACCGGTGAGCGAGAAGGGGGAGTTGCCCGGCTCGGCGATCTTGCCGGTCAGAAGGTGCATGTTGTAGATCATGTTGTTCATCCAGGTGCCGCGGGTGTGCTGGTTGACACCCATGGTCCACAGCGACATCACCTTCAATTTCGGATCGGCGTACATCTCCGCCAGGGCCTCGAGATCCTTCTTGGCGATGCCGGTCAACTGACTGGTCATGTCGGCGGTGTACTCGGCGACGAAGGCCTTGAAATCGTCGAAGCTGATCGGCGCCGACACGTTCGGATCCTTGGCGTCGGCGGCATCCTTCTCCAGCCCGTGGGTGGGACGCAGGCCGTAGCCGATGTTGGTGACCCCCTTGTGGAAGGCGACGTGGTTGGCGACGAACTCTTCGTTCACCTTGCCGGTCTGGATGATGTGGTTGGCGATGAAGTTGGCGATGGCCAGGTCGGTCTGGGGCTTGAAGATCAGACCCATGTCGGCCAGATCGAAGCTGCGGTGCTGGAAGGTGGAAAGCACCACCACCTTGGCGTTGGGATTGCTCAGACGGGTGTTGGCCAGACGCGACCAGAGGATGGGATGCATCTCGGCCATGTTGGAGCCCCACAGCACGAACACGTCGGCATGCTCCAGGTCGTCGTAGCAGCCCATGGGCTCGTCGATGCCGAAGGTGCGCATGAAGCCGGCCACCGCCGAGGCCATGCAGTGACGGGCATTCGGATCGATGTTGTTGGAACGGAACCCGGCCTTGAACAACTTGACCGCCGCCACCCCTTCCCAGATGGTCCACTGGCCGGAACCGAACATGCCCACCGTGGTCGGTCCACCCTCCTTGAGGGCGGCCTTGTACTTTTCGGCCATGATGTCGAACGCTTCGTTCCAGGAGACCGGGGTGAAGTCGCCGTTCTTGTCGTATTTGCCGTCCTTCTTGCGCAACAGCGGGGTGGTGAGGCGGTCCGCGCCGTAGGGGATTTTCGAGAGGAAATACCCCTTGATGCAGTTCAGTCCCTTGTTGACCGGCGCGTCCGGATCGCCCTGGGTGGCCACGATGCGGCCATTCTTGACACCCACCAGCACGCTGCACCCGGTGCCGCAGTAACGGCAGGGGGCCTTGTCCCAACGGATGTCACCTTCCTCGCTCTGAACCTGGGCCATGACGGGCAGGCTCATGCCGGCTGCCGCGGCGGCGGCGGCAATGGCGTTGGCCTTGATGAATTCGCGTCGGGTCACTTTCACGGTGCGGTCTCCTTGACTTATGATGCCTTATGGGTCGGAACTCTCTTCGGAGTGCTGATAAATCAAATCGGCGCTTAGTACGCCGTCGAGGGTGCGGATGGTATCGAATTGATCGACGAGTATTTTTGTTGTTTCGCCTTCCAGGGTGATCACCATTTTGCCCTGTTCGCTGGTCGCGTGGATGGCGGCGCCTGGCAGGTCGGTGATGATGGCCGCGACCGTGAGCAGCCGTGCGGGCTGAACCAGGATCACGGCGCTTGCCAGGGCAAAGGGGGCGTCATCGCGAGACATGTGGGGTTGGCCGCTTTCAGTAGGTTATATTTAAAAACGCATCGTTCCAGACACGTTAACCTGAATTCAGGGTGAAATACAGTGTTGGGACTGGGGTTACATTGATCTGCATCAATTATGGGAGATTTTTTTTCACCCCCCAACGGAAACACGGGAATTGTCTCCATTTCTTTGTCAGCAATCGTTTATGTTAATATTTGCAAGCAAAAAATTATTCGCTCATTCCAACCCTTTTCATGCAGGAAAATGGCCTCCATCCGGTTGAACTTCCCGTGGAGGGGCACTATCTATAAACCATGAGGATCCATTCAAACGTTCATGATGGGGGGAGAATTCCCCCACCCCTCGACCGTGGCATGCCCAAGGGACATTCCACGGCACCACACCAGGCAGGAGTCAGACGATGAATCACCTTCGTTTTCTTTTGCTGCTCGCCGGTCTGACCGGGCTGTTTCTCGGCATCGGCCACCTGATCGGCGGTCGAGACGGCATGCTGTTGGCGTTGATCCTTGCTGCGGGCATGAATTTCTGGGCCTGGTGGAATTCGGATCAGGCGGTGTTGTCCATGTACAACGCCATGGAGGTCGGACCCGCCCAGGCACCCGAACTGCATGGCATCGTCCAGGAGCTGGCGCGGCGTGGCGGATTGCCGATGCCGCGGGTGTACGTCATCGACGACCCCTCCCCCAACGCCTTTGCCACGGGGCGCGATCCCGAACACGCGGCGGTGGCGGCCACCACCGGGATCCTGCGCATTCTCACCCGCGAAGAGTTGGCCGGGGTGATGGCCCATGAGATGGCCCATGTGCAGCATCGGGATATCCTGGTCGGCACCGTGACCGCCACCCTGGCGGGTGCGATCACCACGTTGGCCAATTTTGCCGGGCTTTTCTCCTCGAGCCGTTCCGACGACGGGGAGGAGGGCGGACGTGGCTGGCTGGGTGAGATCGTCATGCTGTTCCTGGCGCCCCTGGCCGCCATGTTGATCCAGATGGCCGTCTCCCGTTCCCGCGAGTATGGCGCGGACGAGGGCGGGGCGCGGTTGTGCGGCAATCCGTTGTGGCTGGCCTCCGCGTTGCATAAACTCGAGATCGGTTCGCAGCGGGTGCCGTTGGCCGCTGCCGAACAGAATCCGGCCACCGCACATCTGTTCATCGTTTCGCCGCTCTCCGGTGGGATGGTGGCGGGGCTCTTTTCCACCCATCCTCCCATGGAGGAGCGTATCGCCCGGTTGCAAAGGATGGCGCATACTCGATGATCAAGATCGCCCCTTCGGTTCTCTCCGCCGATTTCGCCCGTCTGGGCGAGGAGGTCCGCGCCGTGGAGCAGGCTGGCGCGGATTACATCCATGTGGATGTCATGGATGGACATTTCGTTCCAAACCTCACCATGGGTCCCCTGGTGGTCCAGGCCATCGCGCGGGTGGCCACCAGGCCCCTGGATGTCCATCTGATGATCTCGCCGGTGGAGATTTACATTCCGGATTTCGTCAAGGCGGGCGCTTCGATCATCACCGTCCATGCCGAGGCGACCCATCATCTGGATCGCACCTTGAACTTGATTCGCGAGTTGGGGTGCAAGGTTGGGTTGGCGTTGAATCCGGCCACGCCGTTGTGCAATCTCGGCACTGTGTTGCCGCTGTTGGACATGGTGGTGATCATGAGCGTCAATCCCGGATTTGGCGGGCAGTCGTTCATTCCGTATGCCTTGCAGCGCATTCAGACCGCGCGGCGCATGATCAACGATCGGGGTTTGCGGGTGGAGCTGGAGGTGGACGGGGGGATCAAGCCGGAGAACATTCAGGCCGCGGTGAAGGCGGGTGCGGATGTGTTCGTGGCCGGATCGGCGATCTTTTCCCAGCCCGATTATGGCGCGGTGATCCGGGCGATGCGGGAGAATGCGGCGGCGGGATGAGTCAAGTCATCACGGGGAGCGCGGGCGTTTAAGGCGGTTTATGTGCTGATGTGCGATGCGCCCCGAGTCGTTGCCCGAAATCGGCAACGACTCGGGGCGCATAAGACCGCGTAAAAGACGAAATCAAAAGCAACTTCCCAAGGGCTTCGTCCTTGGATCCCACCAGGGGCCACTGGCCTCTGCCGACTTGGGGGGCCTGAATATTCGTAAAAGCGCGCCAAAGGCAAAAGCGAAGTCCCGGAGGCTCTGCCTCCGGACCTCCGCCGGGGACCTTCGGCCCCCGGTCCCCCGCGACGGTTGGAGCCTGATCGGACCCCGCCCTACTTTTTCTCTTTCTCCTTCAACTCGTCATCGATCACACTCTTGAACTTCTCGAACGGTTGCGCCCCCACCACACGCACCCCGTTGATGAAGAAGGTCGGCGTGCCGGTCACCCCCAACTTCTTGCCATCGGTCAGATCCGCGGTCACCCGCGCACCATGCTTGCCACTGTCGAAACATTTGTCAAACGCCGTCATGTCCAACCCGATCGCCTTGGCGGCCTTCTTCAAATCCGCCGGATCCAACCCGGCCTTGTCTTCGAACAACAGATCGTGCATGGGCCAGAACTTGCCCTGATCCGCCGCGCACTGGGCCGCCTCGGAGGCCTTGGGCGCCTTGGCGTGGAACGGCAACGGATAGTGACGGAACACCATGCGCACCTTGTCGCCATACGCCTCGGTCACCTTCTTCAAGGTGGCCTGGGCACGCCGACAGTAGGGACACTCGAAATCGGAAAACTCGATGATGGTCACCGGTGCCTTGGCATCGCCACGGGAGAGATCCTCCGGACCGGTCACCGTGAAACGGGGCGCCTTGAGCAGAATCTCCGGCTCGAACTTCTGCAACAGCTTGGTCAACACCTTGCCCTCGGCATCCTTCCTGGCCTCGTCGCTCAGATGCTCCTTGATCTGCTCTTCCATCCCCTCGCCGTTGTTGGGGAGTTGGTCCTTGTTTTTCTGGATGAAGGTCTTGACCTCGGCGGCACTCGGCTCCGGCACCTTGCCCATCAGCTTTTCGACCACCTGCTCCGGGGGAACCTTCTCCTCGGCGCCCTTGACGGTCAGAATGTGCTCCAACACCAGCTCGCGAATCTTGGACTCGCGCAACTCGTGGATCTTGACCGCCAGAGCCCGATCCACCTCCTCGAGGGAGAGCACCCAGCTTCCCACCTTGGCCACGGGTTCGGCGAGGGCCGGCATCGGCGCGCTCAACCACAACAGGACCGCGCCAAGCGGCAACCAGGTCCATTTGGGCTTGATCGTTCTACCATGAAACGCCCGCGGGGAGGTCCATGGTACGGGGGGTGAGGGGGTTTTCCCCCCATCAGGCAAGTCACTCAAGCGGTTCATTTCGCGTAAATCTCCGTGGCTCGTTGTTTGAAAGCTTCGACCATCCGTTTGGACGCCTCGCCGAAGACCGGACCGAGGGTGAAATCCAACAGACGGTTCTTGAACGAAAAACTGATGAAAAAATCGATGCGCGCCCCGCCTTCGGCAGGGGAGAAACGCCATTCGCTCTCCAGATCGCGAAACGGACCGGAGACCAGTTGGATGCGGATCGATTCGTTGGGAACGATGAAATCCTGGGTGTGGAAGGTCTCGCGCAATCCCTTGAAGGCAAAGGTCATCTCCGACAGGAAGCGGTCTTCCTTCACGTCGTACTTGCGTGCCTTGACGATCCAGGGAATGAACTCCGGATAACGGTCCATGTCTGCCACGAGAGTATACATCTGTTCGGGCGTGAAAGGAACCAGGGTGGTTGAAGAGTGTTTGGCCATGATCTTAGGGATGGTTTGAGGAGGTTAGCGGCGGTAGACCACGGCGGCGCGGGCCTTGAACGCCTCAAGCATGCGCCTGGAGGCCTCGGAGAAGACCGGCCCCATGATCATCTCCTTCATGCGGCTCTGGAAGCTGAAGTCGATGAAGAAATCGACCCGCGAGCCGTTCGTGGCCGGGGCGAAGGCCCAGGTGCTGACCAGGTATTTGAAGGGACCATCGCGCAGGTTGATCTCGATGCGCTTGCCGGGATCGATGATGTCGAGGGTGCGGAAGGTTTCGCGGATCCCCTTGAAGGAGACGGTCATTTCGGCCATGAACTGGGTGGGGGTGCGGTCCCAGACACGGGTGGCCGCGCACCACGGCAGGAAATCGGGATAGCGTTCCACGTCCACCACCAGGGCGTACATCTGTTCGGGAGCGAAGGAAACGGTCTCACTGATGCGAATGCGCGGCATGGGGCAAGGTCCGAAAGCGGTGATCCGTATTGTGATCGCGGCAAGATTCCAATATGCTCCCTCCATTCACGGAGGGTCTCGATCCTGAGACGATACCGCGATCCGTCTGTTTGGATCACCAATCCCGCGACCTCGGAAACGCCATGCAAGGGGTTGCCGGAGAGCGGGGATGGGGGGATCCCCCATCAAGCCACGTAGTATGACGATTCGGAGGCGTTATGCAAAGGAAATTCCCATCCTGGCGGTGCAACTTCGCGTCGGGAGCGCGCCGGCCATGTTGACGAAACGGGATCCGGAAGGGCAGGTCTGGCCCGAATCCGACGCCCTGCGCGCCAATCTGGCGGTGACCGCGGTAGACGAGGTGGTCATCGACCCGCGTTTCACTCCTCTTCTGGAGGTGGTGCGCGGCTTTGCCGGCATTCTGAAGGATCTGGAACGGCTGCTCCGGGAACTCAACCACCCGTTTCGCAACTGGCCGTTGATCCTGCCGGAATTGAAAGGGTTCGTGCTCAAGAACGCGGTCCGCTACGCCCCCCATCCGCTGGGTCCGGCCTGTTTCGAGTTGTTCGGCGCGCTTTTTTTCCAGGCCCTCGACGAGGTGAACAAACCGGTCACCGTGCGGCTGGTGTTCGACGGTCTGACCGCCTATCTGGACAAGCAGGTCAATCTCATCGCGCCGGACCGCCTGGGCGAATACGCTCCGGTTTTCGATCGCATCATGGCCCGTCTGGCCGAGATGTCCGACGAGCGGTTGCTGATCGTCTCCCAGAGCCATCTGCCGTTGCGACGTACTTTCGCGCGCATGATCGAGCGGTGCTCCGAGAGCGGACACCCCTTCCCGTTCGATCCGGCACCCTACTGCCTCCTGGCGATCCGTTCCCTCACCGCCACCTATGATCTGTGGCTCGACCAGGCCGATCCGGTCTGGTACACGGTGCGCGGCCATCACGAGTGCGATGCCATCTCGCATCGCACCCTGCGCACCGCCAGCGAAACCTTGAAGAGTCTGGCCCGCGAGCACCCCTCGGAGGAGCTGCTTGGACGTCTCGCCATGCTGCCGGCCTATCTGGACATCGTGCGCGGCTATCGCGACGCGGCCAACGCCCTGGGACGGTTGCAGGCCCGGGACGGCAACGACGCCGATACCGACTCCGAACAGCTCGCCGAAGGACGCAAGCTGAGATTTCTGTTCCATATTTTGGAAACCGATGGCCTCTCGATGATCCACGAGGAGACCTTAAGGGAGATCAACCGCACCCTGGCCCACCTGGTGGAGCTGAAACAGAGCTACGAGGAGCTGCGGGAGTCGTTCCTGCGCACCTTCGCCTTTCTCAAGGCCAACGTGGTCAAATATCCCCACACCGCCTTGCAGTGCATCGAGGCGTTGGGCATCGAGGTGTTCAAGCGCGACAACAGCCGCCTGGTGGAGGCCTTCCTGGAACAGGCGGTACGTTTCGGCTTTCAGTACCGGACGGTCACCGGCGTGGGCAGCGACTGGCAACCGATCTGCAATCCGGCCCACCTGACCAACATCCGCGTCTGGCTCAACCTGATCAACCTCAACCCCAAATGGTGCTCGACCCTGCTTTCGGCGCTGATCATCAACGTCAAGCTCTCCGGCACCCTGATCCGGGATACGGATCTGTTCCAGAAGGAGGTGACCCGGCTGTTGAACGGCGAGGTGGCGCCGGTGTTCAATCTGGTGAAACAATTCGCGCGGCTCCTGCCGGTCTATTTCAACGAGATCGGCGCCGAGGGGGAGCTGCGCGATGTCTCCACCGAACTCGACGAGATCTCCAAGCGCCAGGATCGGTTGATCCACTTCCTGCGCAAGGCCTGTCATGTGGAGAGCACCAATCTGATGGTCGAGCTGGTGCGCGAGATCCTCGACTTCTGGCACTCGGGCGACTTGAACGATCTGGCCGGTCTGATCGCCCAACCCACCCTGGAGTCGATCCAGGCTCCCGGTCCGTGGTTCGACGGCGTGCATCGGGTCACGCGCCACCTGTTCGCCGCGTTGGCCATCGACGATCCGGTCACCCTGCTCACCCTCCCCCTGGAGAAGATCGAACCGGTGATCCTGGCGACCCCGGATGTGCCGGAAGGGGAGCGGCGGCGGGTGTTCCTGTTGATCCGGCTTTATCAGCTGCTCGATCACAAGTACAATCCGAGTCGGCATGGGGTGCTCGGCCTGGTGAAAAAGGCCGGCGAGGAGGGGATTTATGGCATGGATTGGCTGTCCGAGGTGCTCGAAAGCGGCGAGACGCGGGATGATGTCCGCCTGAACGCCCTGCTCGACGCCATGGAGGCCCTCAAACAGGTGGTGTTGTGTCGCGACACCTTCCCGGCCCAGGAGGAGATCTATCAAAAACGACACATCGCCGTGGACATCCCCTCGGTCTACGGGCGCTATCAGGAGCGCAAGTTCGATGCGCTGTCGCTGCTGTTCCGGCTCGAAGATCTGGCCAACGTCCATCTGGAACGGCTGGTGGAGCGGATTCCGGAAGGGTTCATCACCCGCGCCGCCTTCTTCCGCATCGACAAGTACATTCAGTTCTACCTGCGCGGGCTCGATCTGGACGGGATCTCCTCACGCCGCCTGGAGAGCCTGCGCAACGTGTTGACCCGGTTTCTGGAGCTGAATCAATTCTCCTTCCATCAGTATCTGGACATTTTCCGCAACTTTTCGGACAGCATCAAGGAGATCATCCACGCCTACTACGCGATCCATCACCGCGAAAACCTGGCGGTGATCGTGCCGATGATCCCGGAGCTGGCCATGGTGCCGCGCTACGCGGCCTTGAAGGATTCCGATCCCAGCTCCACCCTGGAGCGAATCACCGAATCGTTCATGCGCGACCTGATCGCCGAGACCTTCGGGTTGCAGTCGTTCGACCGTTTCATCTCGCGCATCCTGCGCATCCTGTCGCGCCAGGAGGGCAAGCTCCCGCCCGAGCTGATGAACAAGCTGATGACCTATGACCCGGCCAAGCTCTTCTGCCCGATCCACGATCCGGATCCGCGGGTGCGCGATCTGATTCATCTGGGCAACAAGGGATTCAACCTCACCGAGCTGGCTGCCATGGAGCTGCCGGTCCCGGCGGGGGTGATCACCACCACCGAATTCTTCCGCTGTCGCGAGGTGGTGCGTGCCTACTCCCTGGCCGGCGAGGATTTTCTTCAGCGGCTGCGGGATCGGGTGCGCGACATCGAGGAGGAGACCGGACTGGCCTTCGGCTGTGAGCGCAATCCGCTGCTGCTGTCGGTGCGCAGCGGCGCGTTGATCTCCATGCCGGGCATGATGCAGACCGTGCACAACGTCGGCATCAACGAGGCGATCGTGCGCGGGCTGGCCACCTGGTCCGGCAACCCCTTCTTCGCTTGGGACAATTACCGGCGTTTCGTGCAGTCGTGGAGCATGACCTTCGATGTCAATCGCGGCGTTTTCACCGATCTGATGCGCCGCGCCAAAAGACGTCACGACGTGCGCAAGAAACGGGAGTTCACCCCCGAGCAGATGGCCGATCTGGCCCGCGAATACCATCAGGCGGCCATCGAGATCGGCATCGAGATCCCCCAGGATCCCTGGGAGCAGCTCATGGCCGCCATCAACCAGGTGATGGACTCCTGGAACCTCCCCAAGGCCAGGGAGTACCGGCGCATCATGAACATCGCCGACGACTGGGGCACGGCGGTGGTGCTGCAACGCATGGTCTACGGCAATCTGCACCGTCAATCGGGCTCCGGGGTCTTCTTCACCGCCCATCCGCATCGCAAGCTCGATCGGGTGGTGCTGTGGGGGGACTATGCCACCGGGGATCAGGGCGAGGATATCGTCGGCGGCCTGGTCTCCACAGACGCCATTTCCCTTGAACAGTGCCGCTACGACCGTCGCGATCCCGAAACCTGCCTGGAGGTGCGCTTCCCGCGCATCTACGACGCCCTGCGCTGCACCGCGCGCCGCCTGATCCTGGAAAAGGGGTGGAACCACCAGGAGATGGAATTCACCTTCGACGGTCCGGAAGAAGAGAACCTCTTTTATCTGCAAACCCGTGATATGATCACCGCGAAAGGTCGCAACGCCCTGCGCGCGGTCTTCGCCGACTCCCCGAATCTGGCCGCCAGCCTCCTCACCCAGGGGATCGGCGCCAGCGGCGGAGTGCTGTGCGGGGTGGCGGTCTTCAACATGGAGCAGATTTCGCGCAAAAGACACGAAGATCCGGATGTACCTTTGATCCTGATCCGCTATGATACCGTGCCGGAGGATATCCGCGAGATCTCCCGAGCCGATGGACTGCTCACCGCCCGCGGGGGACAAACCTCCCACGCGGCCATCGTCGCGGCCCGACTCGAGAAGACCTGCGTGGTCGGTTGCGAACTTTTGACGGTTCGGGAAAGCTCCAGCCGTTGCGAAATCGACGGCGTGGTCATTCAATATGGGGATACCATCAGCATCGATGGCAACCGTGGCCTGTTGTACAAGGGCTGGCATCCCGTGACCACCGTGGTCACGGGCGACGCAGGTTTGTTGTAAGTAACTTAAATATCAGGAGAATCAGTCATGAAATTGGGTATCAACGGCATGGGGCGGATTGGCAAGCTCTCCTTGTGGACCCATGTGGCGCGCAAGCGTTTTTCCGGAATCGTGGTCAATCTGGGCCGTGACGTGGGTCAGAGTCTCTCCGATCTGGCCCAGACGGTGGAGAAGGACAGCACCTACGGACGCTTGACCCAGTATCTGCACGGCGTGCGCGGCGAACGGGTGATCGAGAATCTCGACGAGGCCAAGGGAACCATGACCATCGACGGGATTCCCGTGCAGTTCCTGCGGCATGGACGCAACCCCAGGGAGATCGGCTGGCGCGATCACGACGTGCAACTGGTGGTGGATTGCACCGGCGTCTTCATCGATCCGACCGTCTCCGCCGACGCCGGCAACGGCTCGCTGCGCGGTCATCTGGAGGCCGGAGCGCGCAAGGTGATCCTGTCGGCTCCCTACAAGATCAAGAGCACGGGGCTCTCCATGCCCGGCGACGCCGTGACCACGGTGATGGGGATCAACGAAGAGGTGTACGATCCGGGCAAGCACGCCTTGATCTCGGCGGCTTCGTGCACCACCACCTGCCTTTCGTTCATGATGAAACCGCTGATGGACCATTTCGGCGTGGATCGGATCCTGTCGGCCTCGATGGTGACCGTGCACGCCTCGACCAGCAGCCAGACCGTGCTCGATGCCGTGCCGCTGGCCGGAGCCAAGGATCTGCGCAAGAGCCGCAGCATCATGAACAACATCATCCTCACCACCACCGGCGCGGCCAAGGCGTTGCGTCTGGTGCTGCCGGACATGAAGGATGTCGGATTCATGGCCGAGTCGGTGCGCGTGCCGACCACCACCGGTTCGCTCACCATCCTCACGGTGAATCTCCAGTCCGAGAGCCGAGAAACCCCGATCAACCGCAACGACATCAACGGCATCTACCGCGAAGCGGCCCTGGGGCCCTATCGGGGGTATCTGGCCTATACCGAGGAGCAGAACGTCTCTTCGGACATGATCGGTTTCCCCAAGGCGGCCACGGTGATCGAAGCCCAGGAGACCCACACCCGTACCGCCTTCATCCGCTTGAATCTCGACCGGGTTCCCGGACTCTCCCCGGAGATCCTGGAGACCCTGGCCTCCCTGCCGAAGCACATCCTGGAGGCTCCGGTGACCCAGGTGGTGGTTTACGGCTGGTACGACAACGAACTGGGCAGCTATGCCAACATGCTCGGTGATCTCACCGAGCACATCTCAGCCCGGATGGTGTGATGCGGTGAAGCATGCGGGGTTCTTGGAGGACCCCGCCCTCTTCCGGAGGGGCGCGACGCTCCGGATCATTCAACAATGAGGGAGGGTGGTCGATGGATATGTCTCAAGGAAACGAGGGCGAAGGGATTCCGGTCGAACTGGCGCCGATCATGCGCGGGGATGGTTCGATGCGTTACGACATCATCTGTGGCAAACGGTTGGAAATGGTCCTCCCGCAGGCGGTCCACCAGGATCCGGCGCTCCAGGTGATGGTCGAGCTGGTCGATCGGGGGATGTTTCATCCGTTGTGCGAGATTTTCGGCAACATCGGTCTGGAGCGGTTCATCGACGCGCGCAAGGCGTTGGAGGCGGCGGCGCGTGATCCGCGACTCGCCAGCGAACCGTTTGGCCCCTCGGTGCGTCGCTCGCTGACGCAGACCGTGGTCGCCATGAAAGAGCGTGAACCCAAGGCGCGCGCCGCCGAACATCTGATCGCCCAGTCGGATGCGGTGGATCAGCTCTCCCGCGAGATGTTGACGTTGGACTCCCGTTGCGCGGTGGCCGGAGAGTCCCGGCGTCGGCAAAGCTCGTGTCGTCAGGAGTATTGGCGACTGTGGGAGCTGGCCTGGGCGGTGCGGATCTTCTCTCCCGAGGAGAAGGTGATCGAATCGCTCGAGAAGATGTATGCCCGCTATCCCTGTCTGGAGTTGCGCGAGGGGGAACGGCGCAAATTGCAGTTGCCGGGGGGTTTAAGGGATCCGCGGTTGCAGGAAGAGGGTGCGGTGGAGTTGTGGTGATGCGGATCGGGTCGGGGATCGTCGCGCCCCGGCCCGCCTGTCATGTCCGGAGAGGATTCGTCTTCCTGATGCGTCGTTGTCGATCCTGAGCGGTCATCCCTGCGTGGTCTGTTGGCGCGCGGTTCTGGAAACGCCATGCCCGAGTCGCGCGTCATCACGATTTTTTGAGTTCAACAAACCATCATAACGGCATAAGAATTGCTTGTTTTCCTGGAGGTTAAGGATCCTCAAGATCCACACCATTCATGGTGGCCATTTTTTGCAATGGGATGGATTCATGGGCTGGGATGCTCTATCATGCGTTAATTCAACGTGCTTCGAATCGCAACCGAAAAGAAGGATTGACGTGGATGGGACACAATCTCTACCTGTTGGTGCGCAATCTGGCTCTGTTTCTCGGCGGATTCTGTCTGGTCATTTTTCTTCAGCCCTTGCTCAAATACGTTGAATCCTCCAACTGGCCTCAGGCCGAGGGCACCATCGTGCAGTCCGACATGCGTCAAGATGGGGCGATGTTGTTCGATCTGCTGCCTCTTTACCGGGTAGAGATCGTTTATCGTTTCAAGTCTGGTGACACCGAATATCTGGGCACGCAACTCGATTCCGATCCCCAGGCCACGTTGTTTTTGTTCGAGCGGTTCGCCCGGGTCACCGTGGATCGTTATCCGGTCGGCAAGACGGTGCAGACCCATTACAATCCCAACAATCCCGCCGAGGCGTTCATTGCCCGTTCGGTCATTCCTGGGCTTGGTTTTTTCTGGGTGATTGGATCGTTGGTGATTTTTCTGGTGGCGGCGATCATCATGTGGAACAAAGCGCCGTTGGAGGATGCGCTGGAGAAGACCTTCAACAAATCCTTGCGGCCCAATGGTCGGGATCGTCAGGAGATTTTCAAGGGGTGTTATCCCAAGGCGGTCTACAATCCGCCGCCGTTGCAGCCTGGGCCGGAGAATCGGTCGTAACGTGCATGATGGGGCATTGGGCTCCGGTCGTTCGCAAAATGTGACTATTCAGCACCCCCATTATTGCAGGGGACGGGGGCCCGCGAGTTCCCCGGCAGAGGTTCGGAGACGGAGGGGTCTCCGAGGTTTGGTTTTTGACTGTGGCTTTTTAGCGCGCTCTTCTCAAAGAAGCATTTTGCGCGTCTTTTGCACTGTGGCCTTGCGGGAAACGACGCATCTCAAAGTAGACGCGGTTTAAAAGCGCGCAAAAGGCAAAAAGGGCCATTGGTCCCTGGACCCCGCCCAATGCAGGGGTCCTGAATCGTCACCTGCCCAGATCCCTCACCGCTCTGTCATCGCCACCCGGAACCCCACCGCGCCACTGCGATAATCCGGTTGATAATCATGCCGATTGGCCACCCGCACAAAAGCCGCGGCATTGTTCCAACTCCCGCCCCGCAACACCCGACTCCTGCCCCGCTCCGGTCCAACGGGATCCAGAACCACCACACCCGACTCATACCGACCCTGCCAGTCGGCCACCCACTCCCAAACATTGCCCAGCATGTCGTGCAACCCCCAGGCGTTCGGCGCCAACTGCCCCACCGGATGGGTCCGCTTCAGGGCGTTGCCCTGGTCATATCCAAACCAGGCATGCTTCTCCATCAACCTCCCATCATCCCCCCAGGGACGAAGGGTGGTCGTGCCGGCACGGGCCGCATACTCCCACTCGGCCTCGCTGGGGAGTCGATAGAGCCGCTCCTTTTCGCGAGCGTTGAGAAGGCGCAAAAACTCCTGAGTATCCTCCCAACTGACATTCTCCACCGGCAACCGCATGCCGACGAATTGCGACCGCTGCGACCCCATCACCGCCAACCATTCGGCCTGGGTCACCTCGTATCGACCCAGATAAAAGGAGCGGGTGATCTCCACCGCATGCGCCGGGGTCTCCACCGCCACCGCATCCGGGTCCACGGCGGGATCCGAACCCATGATGAAACGTCCAGGGGGAATGCGCACCAGTTCCATGCCGATGGTGTTGACGATGACCGCCTCGGACTCCGCATGCACGCCGTTCGACCAGGTTCCGGCCAAAAGGAACGCGATCGCCAACACCCGCCAGGCGAATCTCCCCTCAAAAGCTTCCACGACGCATCAACTCCTTGAGCTGCACGGCCAACAAACCGATGGCGAAAACCAGAATCGCCAGAAAGATGTTGCCGATCCCGAGAATGAACAGGCTGAGCAGCTTGGTGGCCAAGGCCCCGACCAGACAGAACGCGGACAGAAGCAGACAGAAAAGACTGAGCAGAATGTAGATCTTGATCGGGTTGTAATAGAGGATCGCCTCGATGATGTATTGCAGGGTGCGCAGGGTATCCCGAAAAAGACGCACCTTGCTCGAACCGATGCGGGAGTGATAATCGATCGGCAGATGATCGATGAAACGACCGGTCATCTGATAGGCCATGGTCAGGGAGGTGGTGAAGCTGAAGGTGTTGCACAGCCGAGGCAGATAGGGAAGAATGGTTTTTCTGGAAAAGATGCGCAAACCGGAGTTGACATCCGGCACCGGCTGCCCGGTGGTGAACTCCACCAGCATGCGCAACACGGCCCGCAGCGGCGACTTGAGGCGCGACTCCCGATAGTGGGGACCGGTCCGTTGTCCCACCACCATGTCGAATCCCTGCTGATAGCGCTGCCACAGATCGCCGACCCGCTCGATGGGATAGGTGCCATCGGCATCCAGGATCACCACCGTGTCGTGACTGGCGGCGAGAATCCCCTTTTTCAAGGCGTTGCCGTAACCACCCGGCTTGGGATGGCGGATCACCCGCGCCCCCTGACGTTGTGCTTCCTCGCCGGTGGCATCGGTCGAGCCATCATCCACCACGATCACTTCCGCCGGCTCCAGGGCGTGTTGACGGGCCACCGCCTGACATTTGCCCACGGTTTCGGCAATGGCGGCAGCCTCGTTGAGTGCGGGAATCACAAAACTGATCATCTCTTTCTGACCACCAGCATGAGGGATTGACCGAAAAGCCCCCGAGTCAAGGGGGTGAGCAGTCTGGAGATGGGCAGCAGATACCGCACGAAAAAGCGGATCTGGGCATTGCAGCCCGCGCCATCCAGATCATCATGGGCGATGAAGTTGTTCAATCCCCAGCCGAAGAATCCCACCGGATTGAAGAAATCGATCCGGATCACCTCTGCCGGCTGTCCGGAAAAGAGCGCCAGCAGGTCATCCCGGCCATAACGGCGCTGATGATGGGCCAGCCGGTCCAGATCGTTGTAAAGGAAGGTATGTGCCGGCACCTGGATGAGCAGATGTCCACCCGGTTGCAACAGCTCCAGCAGATGGGTCACCGCCTGGCGATCGTCGGGCACATGTTCGAGCACGTTGCAACAGAGAATGGAGCGCACCCGCCCCACCCCGGCCAGGGAGTCCCGATCGGCGATGTCGGCGGAAACGAAGCGCAAATCCGGATAGGTCCGCGCGGCTTCGGCCACGGCCTCGGGATCGATGTCCAGACCGGTGTAGTCGCCGATGGCGGCCAGATCGGGCACGAAACCACCATGTCCCAGCCCGATCTCCAGAATCGGCCCCTGGAGATGGGGTCGGAAGGTGTCCAGAATCCAGCGCGCATAGGTTGTGGCTTCGGCCACCGCCGAAGAGTAGGTCGCGGAAGAGGCGATGACCGTCATGCGGACTCCTTGTCCGGGAGAGAAGGGTTGGATGGCGCCACGACCGGTTGTTTCCAGGCGATCCAGCCGTTGTACGCGATCTGCCAGATCAGGAATCCGAGCAGGGGTTGAATGAAGATCGAGGTGGCGCGCAGATAGCGATCCATGGGAGGTTCGACCAGGACCACCAGCAGGGTCAAGGGGAGAAAGGTGGTGAGCGCCACCACGGACAGCACCCCCAGATGGTGATCACCCTGACTGGGAAAGCGGTTCATGCCGGTTTTGAGCGCCAGGTAAAGACGCCACAGCACGAGCAGAAACAGGATCGTCAAGGTGTACTCGGAGAGGATGAGCCGATCGCTGACGTAGATCAACGACTCCACCACCCCGGTGACCACCCAGCGCAAATAGTCGCCGGGATGGATCAGGATCAGCTCGCGCGACAGCCGGGAAAGCGCGGCGTTGACGCGCACCGGATCCGCGCCGTGCAGTTGTTCCGCCGCCGGGACGGTGATTCGCCAGATGTATTCGTTGTAGTGGCGCCAGGCGCCGGCGGGATGGATCCGATAGCCGAACACCAGACGTTTCTGATCGTCGCCGGGTTCGGGGCGCGGCGGATTCTGACCGATGCGGTGCAGGATCGCCTCGGCGAGGGGTCGGCTCTCCGGGGAGAGATCGGGAAGCGTCTCCCGGGTCAGTTGCGGGGTGGTGAGCCCCACCAGGTTGTAGCCGCCAAAGGAGACCAGTCCGAAATGGCCCACCACGATCAGGCGCAGCAGACAATAAAGGAAGAACGGCGCGATGGCGACCCAGAGATGGGTTTTGAGTTTTTGTTTGAACAGCAGCCGATCCATGCGGAATCCATCGATCGGGCCGCGGATCCACGACAGCAGCATGCCGAGCATCGGAACGATGAGGATCATGGGCAGATAGCTGGGCCGCATGTGGTAGCTGGCCGCCGTGCAAAGGCCGAGCAGGAGCCAGAGGAGCGGGTTTGTTTTCAACGGTTTGGCATGGATGAACAACAGCAGCGCCACCGTGAGCACCACCAGGGAGAGGGCCAGGGAGTCGGTGGCGATCTTGGCGAAGAAGGTTTTGAGGAGCAGGATCGGCAGTACGGCGCAAAGGGCGCCGGCGGCGGGGAGTCCGAAGCGGATCAGGGCGAAATAGAAAACCGTTCCCGTCAGGAGTTGGGCGAAGAACTGGACCGCGGCAATGCCGTGCTCGGAGCCGAACAGGGCCAGATGGGCACGCAGATAGAGGGGATAGCCGATGGTGCGGATCGAGGAGAGCAGTTCAACCCAGTCGAGGGGCGCGGCGACGAAATCGAGATAGTTGTCCTTGGTGGGTTTGTTGACCAGATGACCGGTGCGCCATTGATACCAGGCGTAGAGCGTGACGGTCAAAAGCAGCAACAGCGTGGGCAGATGGTCGCGTAACACGCGCGGGGAGCGTTTCATTCTGGCGGCCTGTCAGCGGGTCATGGCGAGGGTGGGGTGATCGCATCGGTCTGGAGCATCGATGAAAAAGTGCGCGTATCATCGCATGGATTTACGTTAATTCAAACGCCTTTGTCAAGGTCGCCCGCTCGACGTTGCGGCATGGCTTCAGCCTGATGATTTCTCCTGGAGGGCGGTAGCGTCGCAGGGTTGAATCGTGTTATGGTAACGTTCGAAAGCGCTGTTTGGTGCGTGCCGAACACCCTTTCACCCACAACGGACCCACCCAACGATGGATCACGAGACCAATCCGGCGAAACAGGCAATGGAGATGACGGCAATTTGGCAGGCAGCGCGCGCGCTGATCCAGGAACAGCTGGCTCCTCCTGTTTTCGATATGTGGATCAAGCCGTTGCGTCTTGGCCGAGCCGACGATCCCCAGCGCATCGAGATTCTGGCCAGCAACGATTTTTCCGCCAGCTACGTGCGGGATCACTACGGCGCCCTGTTGACCACCGCCTTCTCCTCGGCGCTCGGCCAGGGAGCCCGCCTGCTGTTTCACGTCGATCCGGATCCGCCGGCCCGACAGGTCGAGGAGTCCCCCGTCCCGCCACCACCACCCACCGGCGCCCGGTTCGGGGTGGATGGACGCTACACCTTCGAGAACTTCGTGGTCGGGAGTTGCAATCAATTCGCCCATGCCGCTGCGGCAAGGGTGGCGGACGCGCCTGCGACCGCATATAATCCGTTGTACATCCAGGGGGGGGTGGGACTCGGCAAGACCCATCTTCTGCATGCCATCGGCAACGCCCTGCTGCGCGCCCGACCGGAGAGCAAGACGCTCTACATCACCTCGGAAAAGTTCATGACCCAGTTGGTGGACTCGTTGCGTTTCAAGCAGGTCCACAACTTCAAGGAGAACTTCCGTTCCGTGGATGTGCTGCTGGTGGATGACATTCAGTTCATCGCCGGGAAAAAGGCCACTCAGGAGGAGTTTTTCCACACCTTCAACGCCCTCCAGGAGGCCAACAAACAGATCGTCATCTCCTCGGACAGCTATCCGGGCGAGATCGAACATCTGGAAGAACGGTTGCGCTCCCGGTTTTCGCAAGGATTGGTGGCGGATATCCATCCCCCGGATCTGGAAACCCGCATGGCGATCCTGAAAAAAAAGGCCGCCGTGGAGGGGATGGAGCTGTCCGACGATGTGGCCTTCTTTCTGGCCGAGGCGATCCAAAGCAACGTGCGCGAGCTGGAAGGGGCCCTGATCCGGGTTTTTCTGCTCGCCTCCCTGGAAAAAGAACCGGTCACCCTGTCGTTGGTGCGGGAGTCGTTGCGCGGCACGTTGCGGCGTGGGGAGCCGCGTCTCTTGTCGATGGACAAGATCATCGAAACCGTGGCCGCCTATTACAAAATCCGCCCGTTGGATATACGGTCGGACAAGCGGGCCAGACGTTTCAGCCATCCGCGCCAGGTGGCGATGTTTTTATGCAAGCAGTTGACCAAGGCCTCCTATCCGGAGATCGCCCGGGAGTTCGGGGACCGCAACCACACCACGGTGTTGTATGCCGTGGACAAGATCGCCTCCCAGCAACAGGTCGATGTCGATCTGGAGCAGGCGGTCGGAACCCTGGCGGGCATGTTGCGCAAGTGAGTCATGGATCAAGTAGGATGTTTTTATAATAGCGGGTCTTCTGAATTAAACCGCGTCTATTTTGAGAGGCGTCGTTTCCCGCAAGGCCACCGTGCAAACTACCAGAGGGATAATCCCCCTGGACCCTTGCTAATGGAACGACGCATCCCGTGATGGGTGCGGTTTAAAGTCAAAAGCAAAACCGTGGGAGAGGAATCTCCCAGACGCTCTCTTTATTCTTCAACGGTAAAAACGACACATTCCAGACTGGATGCGGTTTAAACCGGGATTGATTGAAACAACGACGACAAGGCGGTTAAAAATGGAATTTTTCATCGACCGTGACCCTTTTCTGAAAGTTCTGGCGCGCATTCAAAGCGTGGTGGAGCGACGCAACACCATGCCGATTCTCGGCAATGCCCTGCTGGAGGTGGCCAATGGCCAACTCACCGTCTCCGCCACCGATCTGGAGGTGTCGCTGCGCACCGTGACACGGGTCGAAAGCGTGGTGGAAGGGGCGATGACCGTCGGTGCACGGGTGTTGTTCGACGTGGTGAAGGAGCTGCCCGCCAAGGCGATCCGGTTGCGCGGCGAGGGTGAGCGGCTGCTGTTGACCTGCGATCGGGCCCGCTTCGATCTGGCCACCCTGCCGGCGGCGCAGTTTCCGCGCATCCCGGACGCGGACGGGGAGTTCCGTCTGGCGATCCCCCGCGAGCAGCTGATCGGCATGCTGGAGCGAACCCAGTTCGCCATGTCCACGGACGAAACCCGTTACGTGTTGAACGGCATCTTCATGCAGGTGACCGCCGCCACCGAGGTCGATCAGCCGGGTCGGATCCGCATGGTGGCCACCGATACCCACCGCATGGCCATGGTCGAACAGTCCCTGGAACACGCCGTACCGGAAAATCGGGAGGTGATCCTGCCGAAAAAAGGGATCCATGAGATCCGAAAGCTGCTCGAAGAGGACGATTCGCCTCCAGAGATGATTCTTGGCGAAACCTACGCCCAGCTGATCAAACCCGATCTGACCCTGGTCACCAAGGTGGTGCAGGGACGGTTTCCGGATTGGCGCCGGGTGGTCCCGACCGGCAATACGGTGCGACTGACCACCACCCGCGAGGCGTTCCATCAGGTGGTCAAGCGCATCTCCACCCTCTCCCACGAAAAATCCCTCGGGGTACGGCTCTCCATCGAGGAGACGCGCATGCGCATCGTGACGGTCAGTCCCGAGCAGGAGGAGGCCGAAGAGGAGATGGCCGTCACCTTCGACGGTCCCAGTCCGTTGACCATCGGCTTCAATGCCCGGTATCTGCGCGAGATTCTCACCGTGATGAACGGCGAGACCGCCCAGTTCGCCCTCAAGGACGACGAATCCCCGGTATTGGTGTACGATCCGGAGCGTGGCGATGCGTTGTTCGTGTTGATGCCGATGCGGGTGTGATGGCTGGTGTCGCGGGTTCGGGATGGGGATCGTTTCCGTGGTCCGCGACGGACGAAAGGGTCCCGCGACGGACGAAAGGGTCCCGCGACGGACGAAAGGGTCCCGCGACGGGCGGAATGGTTTGAAATGACCGGATCAAGTGGGTTTGCATGCATCTGGAATCGCTCCGTCTCAAGGATTTCCGCAACATCTCCGAGGCCCATTTGACCTTTTCCCCTGGCCTCAATCGCATCATCGGCGCCAATGGTCAGGGAAAGAGCAATCTGTTGGAGGCCGTGGCGTTGTTGGCCAACGGTCGTTCGTATCGCAAGGCATCCGCTGCGGTCATGCGGCGTTGGGATCGGCCCTGGTTTCGGGTGAGTGGCGCGGCGCGGGCGGGCGGCATGCGGCGCGCGTTGGATGTGATCGGCGAGTCGGGTCGGCAGGTATTCCGTCTCGACGACAAGCCGGTGGAGTCGGTATCCGGCATGGAGCGGGTATTGGTGGCCGTGGTGGTCACCCCGGAGAGCGCCTTGTTGGCGCGTGGTGCGCCGGTGGAGCGGCGTGCCTTTCTGGACTGGGTGATCTTTTCCGCGGACCGGCGTCATGGGGTGGAGTCGCGGGAGTATCAGATCGCCGCGCGGGCGCGGCAGCAGGTGTTGCGCGGGGCGGGTGATCTGCGCGAACTGGACGCCTGGGAGGCGCAGTTGGCGCGGTTGGGGGCGCGCATCGGTCAGCGGCGACAATGGGCGATGGGTCATTTGGCGCGGTGGTTGCCGGATCATCTGGAGCGGCTTGGTTTGGATTCCGGTTTGTGCGCGGTGGCGTTGGTGGGGGAGAGTGCGGAGGTTTGTGCGCGGGAGGGTGAGGTTGAGCGGGTGGAGGCGGCGTTGCGCGAGTCATTCATGCGCGTGCGTGCGCGGGACCGCGATACCGGACAGACCGGGGCCGGGCCGCAGCGGGATGATCTGGAGTTGCGGTTATCCGGTCATCTGGTGGCCCGTTACGGGTCGCGGGGCCAGCAGCAGCGGTTTGCGTTGGCTTTGAAGTTGGCCGAGGCGGATTGGTTGGAGGAGATGATCGGGGAGGCGCCGTTGATGGTTCTGGACGATCCGGCGGCGGAGTTGGATCCCGAGGGGGCGCGGGCGTTGATGCAGGTGTTGTTCGGGCGGGGGCGGCAGGTATTCGTGGCCGCGCCGGTGATGGATGGATTGAGGTGGCCGGGTGGGAGTGAAGATGAGGTGGCGGTGGGATTTTCCGTGACGGCGGGAGTGGTTGCGAAGCTGGTTTGACTGTTGCGGGGGACGGGGGCCGAAAGCCCCCGAAGATGGTGAGCTGATCTCACTGTTGCGGGGGACGGGGGGCCGAAGGCCCCCGGTGGAGGTTCGGAGGCAGCGCCTCCGAGGTCTTTTTTTTGACTTTTCCTTTGTTTTTGATTTTATTTTCTATTTTCGTTTTTTTCTTTGGCGCGCTTTACAAAAAAAAGCGATTTTCACGTTTTTTGTGAAAATCGCTTGCGCGCAGCCTTGGAAGGTGAGTCGTTTTGCGTTTTTGGCAAAACGACTCACCTTCGCCTTGCCGTGAAACAGGTCGCCAGAGGCGGCTCATGTTCTGACGAGCGATTCTCCATGAGGCCGAAGGCTCTGCCTCCGTACTTACAAACCGGGGACGATCATCGCCCCCGGTCCCCCGTGGGAAATGGACGTACACGAATCACCGCCTTAATGAAGGAACCCCCGCATGACCACGACGGACGAAAACGATATCCCGGCCAACGCCAGCTCCGAATACGGCGCGGATAGCATCAAGGTCTTGAAAGGATTGGAAGCGGTCCGCAAACGGCCCGGCATGTACATCGGCGATACCGACGACGGCACCGGCCTGCATCACATGGTCTTCGAGGTGGTGGATAACGCCATCGACGAAACCCTGGCCGGCTACTGCGATCGGATCGACGTGATCTTGCGCGTGGATGGCTCGGTGACCGTGCGCGACAACGGACGCGGCATTCCCACGGATATCCACCTGGAAGAGGGACGCTCTGCCGCCGAGGTGATCATGACCGTGCTGCATGCGGGTGGCAAGTTCGATCAGAACTCCTACAAGGTGTCGGGCGGTCTGCACGGGGTGGGCGTGTCGGTGGTGAACGCCCTTTCGGAACGACTGGAGCTGACCATCCGCCGCAACGGCGAAAAATGGCATCAGGAGTACCGGGATGGCGACCCGGTGGAGCCGATCCGTCGCATCGGCACGGCCAAGAGCACCGGTACCGAGGTGACCTTCCTGCCCAGCCGGCAGGTGTTCACGGATGTCACCTTTTCGTTCGATATCCTGTCGCAACGGCTGCGGGAACTGTCGTTTCTGAACTCCGGGGTGAATATTTTCATTCGTGAGGATGCCACGGAAAAGGAGCATCACTTCCATTACAAGGGAGGAATCCGCTCGTTCGTGGAACATCTGAACCGGGCCCGCACGCCGATCATGACCCCGCCGGTCTGCTTCACCGAAACCAAGGGGGTGATCCAGGTGGAGGCGGCGTTGCAGTGGAACGACTCCTATCAGGAGAACGTCTACTGCTTCACCAACAACATCCCGCAACGGGACGGCGGCACCCATCTGATCGGTTTTCGCTCCGCGCTGACCCGCGTGCTGAATCAATACGCCCTGACCACCGGACTCTTGAAAAAAGACAAGGGGGCCACCCTGGCCGGCGAGGATTGCCGCGAAGGGTTGACCGCCGTGCTGTCGATCAAGGTGCCGGACCCGAAATTCTCCTCGCAAACCAAGGAAAAACTGGTCTCCTCCGAGGTGCGGCCCGCAGTCGAAAGCGTGATGGCGGACCACCTGACCACCTATTTCGAAGAGCATCCCCAGGATGCCAAACGGATTCTCGGCAAGGCGGTGGAGGCGGCCACGGCCCGCGAGGCGGCGCGCAAGGCCCGCGAGTTGACCCGACGCAAGAGCGCGTTGGAAATCTCCTCCCTGCCCGGCAAGCTGGCCGACTGCCAGGAGAAGGATCCAGGCTTGAGCGAACTCTATCTGGTCGAGGGGGACTCCGCCGGCGGGTCGGCCAAACAGGCGCGGGATCGCAAGTTTCAGGCGATCCTGCCGTTGAAGGGCAAGATCCTCAACGTGGAGAAAGCCCGGTTCGACAAGATGCTCTCTTCCGCCGAGGTCGGCACCTTGATCACTGCGCTCGGCACCGGCATCGGCGCCGAGGAGTACAACATCGCCAAGCTCCGCTATCACCGCATCATCATCATGACCGACGCGGACGTGGATGGCTCGCACATCCGCACCCTGCTTCTGACCTTCTTTTTCCGGCAGTTCCCGGAGATCATCGAACGGGGTTATCTGTACATCGCCCAGCCGCCGCTCTACCGGCTGGCGCGCGGCAAGACGGTCCGTTATCTCAAGGACGAGGAGTCGTTGGTCGAGGTGCTGCTCGAGGGTGGACTGGAGGGGGTGGAGCTGATCACCGGTCCGGGGGAGACGTTGACTTCGGTCGAGACGTTGAACCTGGTGCGGGACGCGCGGCGTTATCAGGTGACGTTGGAGCGTCTGGCGCGGCGTTTCGACCGGCGGGTGCTGTCCGCCGCAGTGGAGCGGGCCCAGGTGACCGCGGACTCCCTGGCGAGCGCCGAAGAGGCGACCCGGACCGCCGAACGGCTGCGTCGGGCGTTGGAGGACGAGGCCGGAGCGGATCGGTTGACCGTGTTGGTGGAGCTGGATGGCGAGAGCGACATGGCGGCGTTGGTGATCCGGCGCACCATTCACGGCGTGCCGGTGGATGCGCGCTTGGATGGCGAGTTGATCCGGTCGCCGGAGTATCGGGACATGTCGCAGGTGGTGCGGCGCATCACCGAACGGTTGGGCGCGGGCGCCCGGTTGCGCAAGGGGAGCACGGAAACGCCGGTGGCGGATCTGGAGGCGCTGTTGAGCCAGGTGATGGCCGAGGGTCGCAAGGGGTTGACGATCCAGCGGTACAAAGGCTTGGGTGAGATGAATCCCGAGCAGTTGTGGGAGACCACCATGGATCCGACGGTGCGCACCCTGTTGCAGGTGCGGGTCGAGGATGCCATCGAGGTGGATACGGTCTTCACGACGTTGATGGGGGATGCGGTGGAGCCGCGCCGGGAGTTCATCCAGTCGAATGCGTTGAATGTGGTGAATCTGGATGTGTGACAAGCGGTAGCCGACAGGCTCCCAAGACCCAAGAGGCCCCCATGGCATCCCCCGATTTCGAGACCCCCCTGGGTCCGTACTGGCTGCAAACAGACGCCGGCTCGATCTTGGCCCTGAGTACGCAACCAACGCCCGATTCGGCGGATCCCGCCTTGCGCCAGCAGGTGGCCGAATGGCTGGATGCCTATTTCAAGGGGATTTTCCTGGCTTTGGATGTACTGCCCCTCGCGCCACGGGGTACCCCGTTTCAGCGTCGGGTCTGGGAGGCGCTGCGGGAGATCCCTCCGGGCCGGATCGAGAGCTATGGTGCGCTCGCCAAACGGATCGACGCCGCGCCTCGCCCCGTGGGCGCGGCATTGGGTGCCAATCCGGTCCCGATCCTGCTCCCCTGTCACCGGGTGGTGGCCTCAGATGGCGCGTTGCGGGGATACAGTGGCCGGGGTGGGCTGGAGAGCAAACGGTTTCTGTTGCGATTGGAAGGGGTTGAGGTCGCCAAGTGATCGCGGCCTGTCTGCTCCCGGATCCGGCGGTTGCGGGCAAGCACCCGTGGCCACCTTTTGCATCCATCCGGCAAATCGGAAGAAGGTCCCCCTCACCTCCCGACCGAGAACCTCCCCTGGCGGGAGTTCCAGGGCATCCCCGCATACTCACCCGTCACCCGACTCATCTTGCGCCATCTCCAATCCGATGACCCCCACCAGCCGATGCAAGACCTGTCGGGCCTCCTGAAAATCCAGCTGGTCCAAACACCCACCCAACTCCCGAATCACATTCGAATAGTCCTTCTCCGAGGTCAACCCGGCCTCCAACATCGGTTTCAAACGTTCGAACAGCACGCAGGCATCGAAATCCTGTTGAATCAACATCGGTTTGAGTTGACGCAACAATTCGCCAACCGTCCGCGCATCGAATCCTTGGGACTCCACCGTCACGCCCGCCGCCGTCTCACTCCGCTCCCAGGCGCGCACCTCGGCGACCAGCTGGTCCAGGGCCCGTTCCAGATCGTCCAACAACAACGACCATGCCGTGCTGACGGCCCCGGCCCGCAGAACCATTTCCAGGGCCCGTGCCGATTCGAATACCCGCCTGGCGGAGAGATTGCCGGCCATCCCCTTCAACGAATGGACCAAGCGCATGGCCCTGGTGCCATCTTCCGGATCGCCGCTCTCCAGCCACGACCGCAGGCGCGGTATCGACTGCTCCTGACCGCGCACGAACTCCTTCAACAGCATGCGCGCCAGCTGCCGGTTGTGATTGACCCGATCCAGCAGTTCCTCCACCTCGATGCAGGTCAACCCCTCGAAGTTGTGACCGCCGTGCGTTGCCTTCTGCATCGCGGGGGCGCTGATGCGTTGCGACTGCGGCGCGATCCAGCGGGTCAGCAGCGCGAAGAGTTGCGCGGAGTCGATGGGCTTGGTGACGTGCTCGTTCATGCCCGCGTTCAGGCTCTCCAGACGGTCTTCGTGCATGGCATGGGCGCTCATGGCCAGAACCGGCAACTCCCGCCAGCGTGCATCGGCCCGCAGCGCCCGGGTGGCTGACAGACCATCCATGATCGGCATCTGGATATCCATCAACACCAGATCAAACGAGCCCTGTTCCAGCTTGTCGAGGGCCATCTGGCCATTGTCCGCGCACTCCACGATCAGACCCACCCCGGAGAGCATGGCTTCGGCCACCTGACGGTTGATCGGCTGATCCTCCACGAGCAGCACCCGTGCCCCACCCAGATGGTTCACCAGGGTTTCGCGGCTCAACGGTGCGCGGCGATGCGCGGTGACGGCGCGGGTTGACCACGCTTCACCGCTGGGTTGACCGATTTCCAACAGCACGGTGAAATGAAAGGTACTGCCGCGACCTGGCGCGCTGCGCACCCAGATTTCACCCTCCATCATCTCCACCAGACGTTTGCAGATCGCCAATCCCAGCCCCGTGCCGCCGAAGCGGCGGGTGGTGCTTTCATCGGCCTGGGTGAAGGGGGCGAACAGGGCGGACTGTTTTTCCAGCGGGATGCCGATCCCTTCGTCCATCACCCGGAATTGAATCTGCTCCTTGCCCGCGGTCCGTCCGAGGGACTCGACGCTCACCGTGATCCGACCCCGTGGCGTGAATTTGACCGCGTTGCCCACCAGGTTGAACAGCACCTGTTGCAGCCGCAGCGGATCACCGATCAGCCATTCGATCTTGCGGGCGGGGGTGATGATATCCAGGCGCAGATCCTTGTCCGCGATGTTGGGTGCGAACAGATCGGCCACGTCGGCCAGCAGATCGGGCAGGCGAAAGGGAATCTTTTCCAGGACCAGGGCGCCCTGTTCGATTTTGGAGAAGTCCAGGATATCGTTGATCAACCGGAGCAGGGTGAGGGACGATGCCTGGGCCTTGAACAGATACTCGCGGGTTGTCGGCGAGATGGCGACGTTCAGGGCCAATTCGATCATGCCGAGTACGCCATTCATCGGCGTACGGATTTCGTGGCTCATGTTGGCCAGAAAGGCGCTTTTGGAGCGGTTGGCGGTTTCCGCCTCCTGGCGTGCCTGCTTGAGGTCGAGGGAGACTACCAGAATGCTGATCAAAAGGCCGATCAGCACACACAGATAGCTGATCTGTTTAAAGAAATGTCCCAGGTCGAACCGTTCGTCGTACAGTTGGTCCGAGGTGGCCATGAACAGGGCCTCGCCCCAGAAATTCACCAGCAGTGCCAGCACCAGCCAGTGTTCGAAGGTGTTGTCCCGCCAGTTTCCCTTGTGCAGAAATCCGATCAGGGCGATCAGGAACAGGCTTGCCGGCATCCACTCTTGTGGTCTGGGCACGAACCATTCCGGATGGATGGCGCGTGGCAGGGGCATGAGCATGAAGAACAGCAGGTTGGCCAGGGTGAACAGTCCCATGCCCCAGAGGAGCCAGCGGGGGTTCAACCGCGATGGGTGGATGCGGGTGTCGTGGCGGGTGAAAACCCAGCTCAGCACCAGGAAGAAGGCGAGGAAGAATCGTGACGAAAACCAGCTCCAGGGGATGAGTGTGGTGTAATCCAACGCCATCGCCTGGGTGAAAGGGGCCGAGGTGACGATGGTGTGATACAGGTCCAGGAGCGCGGTACCCAGGAATCCGGCCCCGATCAGCAGATAGAGATCCTCTTTTTCGGTATGGTGGCGCATCAGGGCGAGCACGCCGACCATGGAGGCGAGCGTGGTGGCCACGGTTTCGAGCAGGGTATGCAGATGAACCGAGCTGGTCCAGGTGATCTGGCGTGTGAGCAGGTAGCCGGCAACCAGCACAAGGGACACGATTCCGTATTGACGGCCACGCGTCCGTGCTCGGTTCGAGGGTGCGGTGGTGGTCATACGCCCGATCGCGTTGGAAGTGGAACCGGTTATGTTGTGGGGGTGTGAGGAGTTTTCCCCCTCTCAGGCCAGTATTTTTCGAATAGTAGCACGATTCCTTCGATGAGCAACCAGGCAAGCAGCATGGAGACGATGACATGGCTCAAATAGTGCGCGCCTTTCATCATCTGGTAGAGTCCCATGATCCAGCCGAGGGTGACGCCGGTGCCCAGGCCGACCCAGCGCCAGGCTCCCGGCAGCAGGAAAAAGAGCGCCATGAAGGCGAAGCCGCCGGAGGGGTGGCCGGCGGGAAAGCATTTGCCTGGGCGTTTGGCTGGAAAGTCGTTCGGATTGGTGGCCAGAAACGGCACATGGGGCAGATCCCCGCCGTAGCGGGTCAGGGACCAGGGACAATGGACGTTGGAGATGTTCTTGAGGCCCGAGATCGTCCCCGGCACCACGATCAGCGTTACCAGGAGCAGGGTGAGTTTGCGGCGCAGATGGATGCGGGTCTTGAATTTCCAGGAGTGGAGGAGTGTGAGCAGCGTGAGGATGGCCACGAGGGCGATGGTGCGTTTGGCACCGGTATAGAAGATGGCGCGCCAGAAGGGATCGTCCTTGTCGATGCGCCATTGGTGGCTGTCGAACTGGAAGAAGAGATCCTGGACAGGCAGATCCACACCAGTGGTTTCGAGCAGCAGGATCAGGAGCAGCGCGACCGAGACCCAGAGGATGGAAGGTTTAATGCGCATCGGGGGGAGGGGGGCGATTGAGAACGTTTGCGGGGATGATAGGGACCCACCACCTTCACGGCTCGACGACGATCGTACCCTTCATGCGGTTTTCATGCGGGGTGCAGTGATAGGGATAGGTGCCAGGGGTGGTGAAGGTGTGGCTCCAAAGCTCTCCGGGGAAGAAATCCGCTGACATGAACGTGCCAGCCTCGTCGCTGGCCACGGCATGATAGGTGGCGCCGGCCTCGTTGTTTTTCCAGGTGACGGTGGTTCCAACCCGAATGGTGAGGGTGGCCGGATGAAAGGCCATCTTCTGAATGCTCACCTCCGCGGAAGCCGGGAGCTGGTCAGCCCCTACGGCAGCCGGCGACAGACAAAGCAGAACCGCCAACACCCAACCATGATCAGACCTGAACCATTGCATGGTCTCCCCCGGACGACTCAAATGGCAAATTTTTCTTTGATTTTCGAGCACTCGCCCTGGGCATAGGCGAGAAACTCCTCCACCGCCTTGGAGCGGAATTTCTGCTTTTGAAAGACAAAATTGAGCTTGCGCTTGATGGTCCCCTCCTTGAGGCGACGCACTACCAGACTTTTGAGTTGGACCTCCTTGCGCAACGCCATGGTCGAAACGATGCTGAACCCCACGCCACCTTCGACCGCGGCCTTGATCGATTCGGTGGCACCCATCTCCAGGATGAGATCCAACTGCTCGTAATGGATTCCGAATTTGCTCAACTGTTCGGTGATCACCGCGCGCGTGCCCGAACCCTCCTCGCGGGAGACGAACGGATACTCCTTGAGCCGGTGAACCGGCACCTCCTCGAGCTTGGTGAACGGGTGATTCGGGGCCATGATCAGCACCAGTTCATCCTCCATGCAGGAGGAGACGACGATGTTCTTGTTGCTGATCGGCCCTTCGATCATGCCGATGTCGATGGTGGCGTCCTCGAGCTTGCGCACCACGGTGCGGGTGTTGTGGACCGTCAGACGGACCTGCACGCCGGGAAAGCCGTCGTGATAACCGCTTAGAATGCGCGGCAGCAGGTACTCGCCCAGGGTGGTGGTGGCGCCGAGCTTGATCACCCCGCGGGTCACGCCGGTCATTTCGTTGATGGCTTTTTCCGTCTCCCGATAGAGTTCCAGGATCCGGTCCGCGTAGTTGAAGACCATCATGCCCGCCTCGGTCAGCGAGATGCGGTTGTGATGGCGATCGAAGAGGCGGGTGTTGAAATGTTCTTCGAGCTGTCGGATCTGGAACGTGACGGCGGGCTGGGTGAGGTAGAGTTCTTCAGCCGCGCGGGTGAAGGAGAGATGTTTGGCCACGGAGTAGAAAACCCGGAGCCGGGTATCGGAAAAGCTCATGGGATGTTCTGCCTTCTGACGGAATACCGAAAGCGATAGGGGGATGGCTCTATATGCTAAAAAAAAATTTGATGGATGTATAGGGAAAAAGGGTTCCAAACGAAAAATGGCGGCCAACAACCACATGACTTGGGAATGATCGACAAAAGAGGATATAGTGGTAGTGAAACACGGCATCGTCAAGCTTTGGAACTGGCATGAGGTCTTGTTATTAAAATGAATCTCAAACCCCGCATTGAATCCCAGGATGCCTTGACCCCGCGCTATGCCCGTTATCGGCGTCTGTGGTGCGAGGCGCGGCCCGGTCTCGATGCGACCCTGCGAGCCGGTCGGATGGTACGCACAACCCTGGCTGAATTGCGCCTGGAATTCGATGTGATCCTGTTGGACGCCTTTGGGGTGTTGAATCTGGGTGACGGGGTGATTCCCGGCGCTCCCGAGGCGGTTCAGGGGCTGTTCGCGGCAGACAGACAGGTACGGGTGGTCTCCAACAACGCCTCCCAGTCCCCGGCACGAATGGTTCGCAAGCTCAAGGAGATGGGCTATCCGTTCGAGGCGGGGCATATCCTCTCCTCGGGCATGGCGGTTGGACCGTATGTGGCCGCCTCGGGCTATCGCGACCGGCCTTATTTGTTGGTCGGCAGCGAGGACAGCGCGTTGTATGCGCCGGATGCCGAGGCGTGGATGGTCAATCGCGCGGGCTCCCGCTGGGCCATCGAAGAGGCGGAATATCTGCTTTTTTGCAGCAATCGCGACTACCATGGCGGTCAGCAGGAGATCGATGCCAAGGCGCTGTTGGCGGTGAAGAGCGTCCCGTTGTTGTTGGCCAATCCGGATCTGGTCACCCCCAAGCCGGATGGTCGGCTGGAGGCGGTGGCCGGTTTCGCGGCCATGGATCTGGTGGAAGCCCACGATCTGGTCATCGAGGGGATCGGCAAGCCGTTCGCGCCGATCTTCGAGCTGGTGCGCGCCCAGTTTCCGGATGTGGCCCAGGAGCGGATCCTGATGGTCGGGGATACGTTGGATACCGACGTGTTGGGGGCGGCGGCGATGGGGTTTGCCAGTTGTCTGGCCTTGTCCGGGGCGTGTGCCGGTTGGGGGGAGGCGTTGGAGCGGTTGTGTGACGCGCGGGGCATACGTCCGGATTATGTGATTGATTCGTTGGGTAGTTAGCGTTGCGGGTTGTGGCGATAAGTAAAGTTCATTTCCTTTCCACCGATTGGGAGAGTCGAGGATCATGGCCGAATTTCGATATGGTGAGCTGTTCAATCTGGGACACGACGAAACCGAATTTCGTCTGTTAAGCCGCGATTTCGTCCGCGAGGAGAATTTTCGCGGCGCACGGATGGTGATGATCGATCCGGAAGGTCTGACATGGCTGGCCAAGGAGGCGATGCGCGATGTGTCGTTTTTGTTGCGTACCAGCCATTTGCAACAACTGCGCGCCATTCTCGACGATCCCGAAGCCTCCGGAAACGACCGTTACGTGGCCCTGGAACTGCTGAAAAACGCCAACATCGCGGCGGGCATGGTGCTGCCGAGCTGTCAGGATACCGGCACGGCCACGGTGGTGGCCAAGAAGGGACAGCGGGTCTGGACCGGCGGCAACGATCGCGAGGCCCTGTCGCGGGGGATCTTTTCGGCCTATGCCGACAATAACCTCCGCTACTCCCAGGTGGCGCCCATCAATTTGTACGATGAAAAGAACACCGGCACCAATCTGCCCGCTCAGATCGACATCGAAGCCGTGGATGGCGAGGCCTATAAATTCCTCTTTCTGGCCAAGGGGGGCGGCTCGGCCAACAAGACCTTCCTGTTTCAGCAGAACAAATCGTTGTTGAATCCCGCGTCGCTGGCGGCCTTCGTCGCCGACAAACTCAAGGGGTTGGGAACCTCGGCCTGCCCACCCTATCATCTGGCGTTGGTGATCGGCGGACTCTCCCCGGAGATGACCTTGAAGACCGTCAAGCTCGCTTCGGCGCGCTATCTGGATACTCTGCCCGAGACCGGCGATGGCATCGGCGGCGCGTTGCGCGACCGTGCCTTCGAGGCCGAGGTGTTGGAGTTGGCCAAAAACATCGGTCTGGGCGCTCAGTTCGGCGGCAAGTATTTCGCCCACGATGTGCGGGTGATCCGTCTGCCGCGGCATGGTGCTTCGTGTCCGGTGGGGTTGGGGGTGTCGTGTTCGGCGGACCGCAACATCCTGGCCAAGATCAATGCCGAGGGGATCTGGCTCGAGGCGTTGGAGCGTGATCCGGCCCGTTTCCTCCCCGAGGTGGAACCGACCGCCGGCGAGACGGTGCGGGTGGACCTGAACCGTCCCATGAGCGAAATCCGCGCCGAATTGAGCCGTTATCCGATCCGCACCCGTCTGTCGCTGAGCGGTCCGATCGTGGTGGCCCGTGACATCGCTCATGCCCGCATTCAGGAGCGTCTGGATCGCGGCGAGGGGATGCCGGACTATTTCAAGGATCACATCGTCTATTATGCCGGCCCGGCCAAAAAGCCGGATGGCATGCCTTCCGGGTCGTTCGGTCCCACCACCGCCGGGCGCATGGACAGTTATGTGGACCGTTTCCAGAAGGTTGGCGGATCGTTGGTGATGCTGGCCAAGGGGAATCGCAGTCGCGAGGTGACTGCGGCCTGCAAGGCCAATGGGGGCTTTTATCTCGGATCGATCGGTGGCGCGGCGGCTTCACTGGCGCAAAAGAGCATCCGCAAGGTGGAGGTGATCGATTTCCCGGAGTTGGGAATGGAGGCGGTGCATCGCATCGAGGTGGAGGATTTTCCGGCCTTCATCGTGGTCGATGACAAGGGTGGGGATTTCTTCGCGGAGTTGGGATTGTAAGAAATAGGGACCGGGGGGGTGATCTCCCCCGGAGGAGCGCAAGAAAAGCTTCCCAAGGGCGAAACCCTTGGGAAGTTGCTTTTGATTGTGTCTTTCGCGCGTTTTTCACGATAAGCCAATTTTCACGATTTTTGCGAAAATTGGCGCAAGCGCGCGGTTTTATGTGCTCTGAGTCGTTGCCGATTCTGGGCAACGACTCAGGGCGAATGGCACGTCAGCACATAAGCCGCCTTCGGCGGCCTGTTTGAGGCCATGCGAAGGTGAGTCGTTTTGCCCAAATCGCAAAACGACTCACCTTCCAAGACCGCACGCAACGTTTTTTCGCCAAAGGCGCGTAAAAACGTTGCCGCGAACATGGCCCGCAATCAGGCCGACGGAAGCGACGCGTCTTCCGAGAGCCATTCTTCCCCCTCCTTGATGCCCTGGCGGGCAACAGGTGAGGCGTCTCGCCCTGCAATCATCACCCCTCCGGCACGCGCCGCACCACGATCCACTCCCCCGGATTGCGCTCCACCAGTTTGATCATCTCCCGCGCGCCCGCTTCGAAATGGCCACCCGCATAATCGGGTTGAATCGGCAACTGCCGTCCGCCACGATCCACCAGCACCGCCAACTCGACCCGCTCCGGGCGTCCATAGTCGAACAGGGCGTTCAGGGCGGCGCGGATGGTGCGTCCGGTGAAGAGCACGTCGTCCACCAGGATCACCTGTCGGCCATCGATGGACATGGAAAGATCCGTGGCCCCGACCACCGGATTGGGGGCGATGGTGCGCAGATCGTCGCGATAGAAGGTGATGTCGAGATAACCGATGGGGATCTGGCGTCCCAGAGCTTCGTCCAGACGGGCACGCAACAATTTGGCCACCACCGCCCCACCACGTCGGATGCCGACCAGAACCTTTTTCTCCGGTTGCGAAAAATCACCGAGAATGCGTTCGGCCATGCGTTGGATGACGGCCCGGGTATCGTTGGCCGACAACAGGATCTCTTCGCGAAAGGGTGTGGCGGACATCGGCGGTCCCCCCGGTTGATAAGGATGAGGAGGCTGTTACGGCTCCACCTTACACCAGAGGCGAGGGCGTCGGGAAGGGTTGGCAAGTGACGGCATGGGAATCAGGAATCTCTAAGAGGCGATTGAGTCCGTAAACTGCTGTAACTGACATGATAGGGGGAGAACCCCCCTCACCCCCCGTACCATGGACCTCCCGCCGCTGGCGAGGGCAACAATGTTGTTGCCCTCGCCGGTTGAAAGACCAAACCGGACTGAAGGGAATTTACATACAGCATTTATTGGACTTGACCTTGGCCATCAACCAGAAACGACATTGGACGACCTGTTTGAAACAAAAAAGAGTGCCAACCGGACAAAAAAAGCGATCAAGAAATCCGTACGATTGGACGATTCAATGATCATGACGGCACGTTCGTTCCCGATGTCAAGCGTAAACGACGAGGAAACCATGATCAGCGTATCCTATCCAGTCTTGTTGCAACTCTACCGTCGGGAAGACCGCACCCGCGCGGCCCGCCAGGTCGTTGAACCGGGAACCGGCGTGCAGGCGCGCATCTCCACGACCCGACCCGGCTTCTCCCAGTCCACGCTCGCGGAGAGCGATGGCAAGGATTTTCAATCCTTTTTCCTGAAAGCCCTGGAAAAACGTGATTAAACGGATCCCTTCCCAAACCCGTTTGTCCGTGACGGACAAACGGACGCTCAAGCGCATTGTCAGGCAATGCGCTTTTTTTACGCATGTCGTTTTCGGCGTGATCGTACTGCTCGGCATGCCGCAAGCGGCGCATGCCGACGTGGCGATTCTGGTGCATGGCTATTTCAGCGGCGACGATGCCTGGCAGCGCTCCGGCGTGACGGCGGAGTTGGAAGCGGCGGGTTGGAAGTCGCTGGGCCGGATGATCGCCACCGGTCGCGAGGTGATCGAACGGGAGCCGACCAACCGCACGGAGAAACACGGTTATCTGTTGGCCGATCTCCCCTCCGAAGCGCCGCTCACGATCCAGGCCGAGGGGTTGAAATCGATCCTCGCCACCCTGCGCGCCCAACGCGGCACGGAGAGAACCATTCTGATCGGCCATTCGGCGGGCGGGGTCGTGGCGCGTCTGCTGATGGTGAACGCCCCGGAACTGGCCATCCACACCCTGATCACCATCGCCGCCCCCCATCTGGGCACCGACAAGGCGGAAGTGGCCGGATTGATCGCCTCCACCCCGCTGGCGATGATGGCCCCGATGATGGGGGCCGATACCCTCAACCGCTCCCGGGCGCTCTATGCGGAGCTGGAACGGGAACGACCGGGCAATTTTCTCTATCGGCTCAACCGGCTGCCCCATCCCACGGCCCGGTATGTGTCGATCGTGCGACGCGAAGGATTCGCCCTGTCCGGCGACAACACCGTCCCGGCCTGGAGCCAGGAGATGGCCCGGATCATCGCCTTGAAGGTTCGGGCCAGGACCGCGATCCAGAGTGGCGAGGGCCATGCCCTGGAGCGTCAGGATGGGAGGATTCTGGCGCTCCTGCTCGATTCGAAATGAATCGTCAAAAAATTCCATGCTCGCGCGGGAGATGCTTTCCCCGCGCAACGGTTTTGCTTCATAATGAGATCGGTCGAGACCAATTCCCGTTCCCTTTGCAAAAAGACTCCGATGAAAGAAACCTCCATGAAAATCCGACTCATGAGCGCGGCAATCACCGCTTTGGCCCTGTCGATCAGCGGTTGCTCCAACTCCATCATCAGCAGTCCCAACACCCTGGAGCAGCAGAAACTGGCCAAATTCGGCCAAAAGAAGGCGCGTGAGGATGCCCAGGAGGGACGCACGGAAAACGTTTCTTCGGAACTGCTCGGTCAGGAGAGCATCTTTAGCATGGGCGGTCTGGGCGGAGGCACCAAGCTGTCCCAGGAGCAGATCCGCCAGAACAAACTCTACGCGGGCGCCATGGATGTGGTGATGGAGCTGCCGGTACAGGTGGCCAATCGCGAGGGAGGGTTCATCTCCACGGACTGGAAGGTGGATCCCAACGATGGGCGCACCCGCTATCGGGTCAACATCCGGGTATCGGGTCAGGCGCCCTACGGGGATGTGAAGGTGGTGGTGCTCAAGCAGACCCAACGCGGGGATGGCAACTGGCAGGATGCCCCCTCGGACAGCGAGACCGCCCGGCAGATCGAAAAGGCGGTTCGCAAGAAGGCCCAGGACGCCCGTCCGGCAGAGTGATCGTGGTCTCGATGGGCGCCGGCGGCGATGTCGTGGTCTCGATGGGCGCCGGCGGCGATGTCGTGGTCTCGATGGGCGCCGGCGGCGATGTCATGGTCTCGATGGGCGCCGGCGGCGATGTCATGGTCTTGATGGGCGGGTGAGGCGGTTGGAACGCCTCACTCCTCGTCATCCTCGCCGGCGACCGGAACCGGCGTGGCCCCCGACGCCCCCGACGCCACCGCATCCACGGGCGAAGGCGGCTTGGCGCCAATCGGACGCACCGGCAGGGGGAGCGTGAGATTGATCAGGGTATCCCCGGTGCTGGTCAACGGTTTGTACTGACCGCCCCGATAGTCCTGAAACTCGATCGTGGTCTTGGTTTCCGAGACGCGCCGCAAGAACTCCATGGCCACCGACGCCTTGATGTGCGCCAGACAGATCCCATATCCCCCCTTGTCGGTGACCACGATGGAAAAGAGTTTCACGGATTTGCTCAACTGGGCCAACGGCTCGTCGTTGAGATATCCCAGCTCCATCAACCCGTCGGGGGTGCCGCTCACCGCCGGGGGATAGGTGTTGCGATCCCGATAATAGTTCAGGCAGGCGCGACTCAACACATAGAACATGCCCAGCAACACGGTGAGCTTGTCTGGCGGCATCTCATCCTGAATCGAGTCCTCGCGCAGGGTGCGAAGCTTCAGGAGAAACCAGAAAAGCGCGATCAATACGAGCAAAACGATGAAAATCGTCAGAATCGGATGTTCCATGGCCGTTTTCGTCCAAAGCTGGAGGGTTGACTCCCGATGGTCACCCGGTAATGCCCGTCCGGGGTGTTCCCAGGAACTTGCATGATGGGGGGTTCCCCCATCGTGTCAGTCAGTTTCATGGCGCGTGCCAGTTTTTTATCTTGAGATGAGAAAAAATTCTTTGCAACCCGCGCCAATGCGATTCACTATAACAGAGTTTGCTGTTTTTCTTATATGACTCTCTCTTTCTCGCTTCAGTGCCCAACCCGGAGGAAAAACGATCATGGCTGATATCACCCTCGACGCCAAGGGGCTGAACTGCCCGCTCCCCATCCTGCGCGCCAAGAAAGCTCTCAAGGACATGGCATCCGGCCAGATTCTCGCCATCGAGGCCACGGATCCCGGTTCCGCCAAGGATTTCGAGTCGTTCTGCTCGCAGACCGGCAACGAACTGGTCAAGGCGTCGGAAGCGGCTGGCGTCTTCTATTACGAAATTCGCAAGCCCTGATCATTGGACCGAGGAGTCATCCGACATGGCGCAGAAACGCTTGGCGATCATCGCCACCAAAGGCACCCTGGACTTTGCCTATCCGCCGTTGATCCTGGCCACCACGGCAGCGGCATTGGATTACGAGGTCACCATTTTCTGGACCTTCTATGGTTTGCAGGTTCTCAAGAAAAATCGCAATCTCAAAATCTCCCCGCTGGGCAATCCGGCCATGCCGATGCCGGTGCCGATGCCGGTGCTGGTGCAGGTTCTGCCGGGCATGGAGAGCATGGCGACCATCATGATGAAACAGAAGATGGCCGGCAAGGGTGTGGCCTCCATCGACGATCTGATGGAGATGGCCATCGAGTCGGATGTCAAGATGATTGCCTGTCAAATGACCGTCGATCTGTTCGACTTCAAGCATGAAGAGTTGATCGACGGTCTGGAGTATGCCGGCGCCGCCCGCTTCTTCGAAGTGGCCCAGCAAGCGGATATCGTGCTGTTCATCTAAACCTCGTCTGTTTTGAGATGCGTCGTTTCCCGCAAGGCCACCGTGCAACATACGAGCTTCGTTTCCAAACTTGCCTGATGGGGGGAGACCCCCTCACCCCCCAACCGTGGACCTCCCTTACGGGAGTTCCACGGTAATAAAGCGGAAACGAAGCTCGCGAAGGCTGCGCGCGGCGCATTTTTCGCAAAAGAGGCGAAAAAAGCTTCTTTGAGAAAAGCGCGATCAAGTCAAAAGCATAAGTCCCAAGGGCTTTGCCCTTGGATCCCACCAGGGGGATAATCCTCCTGGACCCTTGATCATGGAACGACGCATCCCGTGATGGGTGCGGTTTGGTTTTCCAGCAAGCGGACAGCGTGCTGTTCATCTGGTTTTCCCTCGCGGAGGTCCCCGGATATCCCTGGACCTCCGCGAAGCCCCGCCATTGCCGCAAAATCACGTCCGCCATTCCCTGGTCTTGCGCTCAAAAACCGTCGAAAAACCCATCTGCCCCTTTTTTCTCCATGAACCGTTGCGGCCTGAGTGGTAAAAGGCTATAAAAAACGTTTCAAATCAGTACGGAGAGGCAGCATGAACGACATTCAGTGCATCATGTCCACCTATGGACGGAATCCCGTGGCCTTCACACGGGGTGAGGGAACCCGCCTGTGGGACGAGGAAGGCCGGGAATATCTGGACTTTTTGGCCGGCATCGGGGTCAACAACCTCGGCCACTGCCCGCCCAAGGTCACCGCCGCCATCCGTGAACAAGCCGGACGCCTGATCCATACCTCCAACCTCTACCGCATCCCCTTGCAGGAGAAACTCGCCCGGCGCTTGACCGATACCTGCTTTGCCGATCAGGCGTTCTTCTGCAACAGCGGCGCGGAGGCCAACGAGGCGGCGATCAAGCTCACCCGCAAGTTCATGCGCGATCACGGCCATCCGAGCCGCTTCGAGATCATCACCGCCGTGCATGGCTTCCATGGCCGCACCATGGCCACCCTCTCGGCTACCGCCCAGGAAAAGGTGCAACGCGGCTTCGAACCCCTGGTGCCCGGATTCCGCTACGTGGCCTTCAACGATCCGTCCGCGGTGGAAAAGGCCATCAGCCCCTATACCGCCGGCATCCTGGTAGAACCGATCCAGGGCGAATCCGGCGTGCGCCTGCCGGACGATGGCTACCTGGAGGCTCTGCGTGCCATCGCCGATCAACATGGTCTGTTGTTGATCCTCGACGAGGTGCAGACCGGCATGGGCCGCACCGGAAAGTTCTGGTGCCATCAATGGAGCAGCGTCACCCCGGACATCATGACCGTGGCCAAGGGTCTGGCTTCGGGCGTGCCGATGGGCGCCTGCCTGGCCACCAGCCGGGTCGCCGCGTCGTTCTCGCCGGGCACCCACGCCTCCACCTTCGGCGGCAACCCCCTGGCCTGCGCCGCCGCGCTCGCCACCCTGGAAGTGCTGCTCGACGACGGGGTGCTCGCCGGCGTGCCCGACCTGGGTCGCTATCTGTGCGACAAACTCGATGGCCTCAAGGGTCATCAAGCCATGATCCATGCCACGCGCGGTCGCGGCCTGATGGCCGCCGTGGAACTCAAGGGCGGCACCGAGGAGGTGGCCGCCATGTGCCTGAATCGCGGCTTGCTGTTGAGCTGCCAGATGGGCACCACCTTGCGCATGCTGCCACCGTTGACCATTACCCGCGATGAAATCGATCAGGGCGTGGCCATCCTGGACAGCGTGCTCAGCGATCTCTTTTGACGGCCAACTCCATGAACGCGCGCTCCTCCACCAAACGGGACCTTTTGACCTTCGACGATCTCACCGCCCAGGAGATCCGCCATCTGTTCCAGCGGACCACCCAGCTCAAGCGCAACCGCGCCGCCGGACGCGACGTGGCCACGCTCCAGGGGCGTACCCTGGGCATGATCTTCGAAAAACCCTCGACCCGCACCCGCGTGTCGTTCGAAACCGGCATGTTCCAGCTCGGGGGACAGGCGTTGTTCCTCTCCAGCCAGGACATCCAGCTCGGACGCGGCGAGGAGGTTTCCGATTCCGCCCGCGTGTTGTCGCGGTTTGTGGACATCATCATGGTGCGCACCTTTGCCCACAAAAAGGTCGAAACCATGGCCGAATATGCCACCGTGCCGGTGATCAACGGCCTTTCCGACGACTTCCACCCCTGCCAGGTTCTGGCCGATCTCTTCACCTACGAAGAGCATCG
The DNA here is from genome assembly GCF_058402785.1 of Candidatus Magnetaquiglobus sp. NCBI lineage: Bacteria > Pseudomonadati > Pseudomonadota > Magnetococcia > Magnetococcales > Candidatus Magnetaquicoccaceae > Candidatus Magnetaquiglobus > Candidatus Magnetaquiglobus sp. The sequence goes on along the minus strand of NZ_JBZVFG010000016.1, from coordinate 757 downwards.
CGGACCGATCGGCGGACGCAAGGTGGCCTGGATCGGGGATGGCAACAACATGGCCAACTCCTGGATGCAGGCCGCGGCCAAGCTCGGATTCGACCTGGTGTTGGCCTGTCCGGCCAATTACGAGCCCGATGCCAAGCTGTTGGGCCACGCCCAGCTCGAGGCCGCCTCCACCGGGGGTTCGATCACCGTGGTGCGCGCTCCCGCCGAGGCGGTGGCGCGTGCCGATCTGATCTGCACCGACACCTGGACCTCCATGGGTCAGGAGGCGGAACGGCAGCGGCGTTTGCGCGCCTTCGCGGATTACTGCGTGGACGAGGCGTTGATGCGCCAGGCCAAGGACGAGGCGTTGTTCATGCACTGCCTGCCCGCCCATCGCGGCGAGGAGGTTTCGGCTGGGGTGCTCGATGGTCCGCAATCGGTGATCTGGGACGAGGCGGAAAACCGGTTGCATGTCCAGAAAGCGGTTCTCGAGTGGCTGATGGGCGTGGATATTCATTAAACCGCGTCTATTTTGAGCTGCGTCGTTTCCCGCAAGGCCACCGTGCAAAAGACGAGCTTCGTTTCCAAACTTGCCTGATGGGGGGAGAACCCCCTCACCCCCCAACCATGGACCTCCCTTACGGGAGGTCCATGGTAATCAAAGCGGAAACGAAACTCGCGAAGGCTGCGCGCGGCGCATTTTTCGCAAAAGAGGCGAAAAAAGCTTCTTTGAGAAGAGCGCGCTCAAGTCAAAAGCAACGTCCCAAGGGCTTTGCCC